>JBEKRW010000220.1:0-4589 GCA_049517595.1 Candidatus Cybelea sp.
GATCGCGTCCATCTTTTCGCCGATCCTGTACGAGTTCGGCGGACTCGCCGAAGCGGGATTGATGGCTAAGGTCTCGCGAGAGGATGAGATCCAAGCCGATCGCTACGGGCTGCTGCTGATGTCGCGAGCCGGCTACGATCCCGAGGCGATGGTAACGGTCATGGCTCATCTCGGCGTTCTGCAAGACGACCACGACGATGCCGTCAGTAAGTATCTCGAAGATCACCCCGATCCCAAAGCGCGCGTGGCGCACTTGATGGGCTATCCCGAGCTCGATCCCACGGAAGTCACGCCGGCACAGCAACTCGTGCAGGCGTCGAGCGACGAAGAGCGCGCTCGCTACGACTTTGCGCGTTTGCGGCTCGATCAAGTTCTCGCTAAGGATCCTCAAAGCTCAGAAGCCTTGCTCGAACTCGGGCAATCGGAGCTCGCGCTGGGGCTGCCGAACAAGAGCGAGCAAACCTTGGCGGAGGCCGCGCAGCTGGGATCGCCGGTGACGCGCGCTACCGCAAATCAGCGGATCGCCGCTTTGCGCGCGATGGAAGTGAAGCAAGTGACGCTTACGAAGCCAAACTTGCCAAAGTTGCAAAGCATGGTGCAGGCGGCGCAGGCCGTGCAACTTGCCGACGCCACCCAAATCTCCGACCGCGCGGCGGAAGGCAAAGGTCAAGTCAAGTCGGTCCAGAGCCGGCTCGAGACGCTGCAATACGAGATCCCCGACTTCAGCCGGATCAATATTCGGCGTGGCTCGCGCGTCGAAGCCGTCGAAAAGAACATAACGTCGATAGCTCGATCGATCAACAGCACGCTGGAAGACGCCGGAAGCGACCAGAGCCCGATTGGCGGCGTCGGCTCGCTCGAAAAGAATAAAGAGAGCGGCTTGCTCAAAGAGAGCGCCGACATCTACACGGAGATGCTCGAACCGCTTTCGATGAATCCGGTCCCGGCCGAGTCCGTCGCGATTCTTCCCTCGTATCCGTCGATCATGAACGAGCTGACGCTGGCCGACGGCGAGATGCTGCGCTCGGTTGACGCGGCCCGCGCATCCCTAACGATGCTCGACCAGTCCCTGGGAGATCTCGACGAGTTTCTCAAAGAACTCGACCGCGCGCAGATCAGTTTCAATGGCGATATCAGCCCGAGCGAGTACGCCACGCTGGCGCCGGCGATGCGGAAAAACGTCGATGATTTCAATGCGGCCGCCACCGCGGCTTCGCAGGGCTTGCAGCTCTTCAATCTCGCGCGTGCGCGCCAGCTCTCCACGCGCATCACCCTATTGGGCCTGGGAACCTCGCCGCAACTCTATTCGACGCTCCAATATGCGCTGCAACAACGTTTCGGTTCGAGCGGAATCGATTACCGGACCATGCTGCGCGACGATCTGACGCCGGGCGACGTCGCGGCAGCCACGATCATCGCCGCCGACATCAAGAGCACGCCGGCGAGCGTCATTGCGGAAGCCAAGGCCTCCAACCAAACGGTCATCGACGTCGCCAACGCGCACAAGATGCACGCATGGCCGCTGGAGATCTTCATGGGCTTGGTCTATCTCGACTACACCGACGATCCGTCCAAGGAGCTGCGCAAAGCCGACGGAACGCTGGCGATCGACCTCGACAAGTTAGGGCTGTAGGAGCCGTCGCGATGGCCGCCGCAACCGACGCCCGCAGTCTTTTTGCAATCGTGCGCAAAGGCATCGACGTGCGGACCGTCCACGCGCACGTGCGCAAACCTTTTCGCTTCTTGCTCTGCGGCGATCCCTCGCTGATCGCGCAACTGCGAACGCTGCTGCTCTCGGGGCACGGCGAGATGACGGTACCGCTCGAAGCGGCTGCCTGTTTGGAAACGATTCGTATGGATGCGCCTCTTGTCACGGATCCTCGCGAGGTTCGCGCCGTAATCTTTCTCGGCCGTGTGGGCGACTGCGCGAACGCCGACTTTTCGTCGCTCTCCCTCTTGCGCGTCCCGATTCTCGCCGTCACCGTCGACGCGGATGGCGTACCGGCGGGACCCGCCGGTCCACCCTCACCGGGGAGTTGGGCCGATTACGTAGTCCCCTCGCTCGACGCGCCGGGACTGCGCGGGCGCTTCTTCACCCATCTCGTCGAATGCGCCGGCGGCGTCGAGATCGCCGTTGGACGGAACCTGCCGGTCTTGCGCGAGACCGTCGCTGCCAAGCTCACTCGCGATGCTGCAAACAATGCGCTCAAAGTCGCGCTAGCCAGCGCGGTCGTAGATCACATTCCGGTCGTCGGCTTGGTGCTCGGCGCGTTCGCGTCGGCCGGCGACATGGTCGCAATCACCGGCATTCAGGTAATGCTCATGCTTCACATCGAAGCGGCGTACGGGCGCGATCCCGATCTCGGCCGGACGTGGCAGCTCTTACCGATCATCGGCGGCGGCTTTGGCTGGCGAACGCTGGCGCGCGAACTGGTCGGATTCGTTCCGGTTGCCGGCATCGCGATCAAGGGCGCGATTGCCTATGCCGGCACGATCGTCGTAGGTGAAGGCGTTACGTTCTTTTACGAGCACGGCGATTACATGACCAAAGGCCAAGCCGCTGCGCTCTACGAGCGCACCAAAGCCGACGCCATGCGCGTCGCGCGCGACATTCTCGGCAAACTTCGCAAAAAGCGCTAGAGCCGCTCCAACAAGGATTCGTTATCGAGGGTTTGCAGTTCGGGCGGTACGCGTTTACGTACGGGCTCGGCGAGGCGCGCCGCGATCGCATCCCGGCGCGACGCCGGAAACCCGTCGCGGCGCTCCAAAAAGCGTGCAACCAAGGCGCGTTCCTCGCCGGAGAGATACGCCGTCGGCGCATAGGCGGGCTCGCCGGCTAGACCGCCGGCTGCAGTCCCGCGACCCAAGCCCGACTCGAGGTCAAACCCTTCGTGCCGAATGCGGACGTCGAAATAATAGAGCGCCAGCGCGAGGCCGACGAAGGGAACCAGAAGCGTGCGCGTTGCGGCGTCGAGCGCCACGTAGACGGCGGTCCATCGCGCGAGACCCAGGATTGCCAGAACGTCCAGAACGGCCGAACAACCGAAGACCAGGGTGCCGACCGCAAGCGCGCAGATCAGCGACCGCCCGAACTCCCCTCGCGTAAAGATTCGCGTAAAGCTTGCGCGAAGGGCAGCTGCGGGTCTCAGAGACTCGATCGTGACGGCGTAGAAACCGAAGACGCAGGGCATCGCCAGCAGCGAAGGCGTCAGCGTCGTCGATAGCAAGGCGAGAAGCAGTGCGACGGGGGCTAAGAGCGGAAGCGCCGCCGGTGCGAGCAACACCACGAGCGAGACCAAGAGCGTCACGACCGCGAACGCGGCTGCGTCGATCGCAATCAAGACGAGCAGCGTAAGGCCCAGCACCGCGGCGATGCTCGGCCAGCGACGCAGCACCGCTTGCCAACAGGGCGCGAATTCGATCGGCGATCCACGATAGACGGCGTCGACTCCCTCGGCGATCGCACTAAGACAGTAGGCCCACGCGAGATACTCCAGGAGCGTCAAGACGATCGAGAGCGCCAGAGCGCCAGGCGACGGAAACGCAGGCGGAACGGCGTGTGCGCCGAGATCGGGATGCTTTAAGAAGCGAATCATGGCGTCGAGCTGCGGCTGTTCGATTCGCGTGACGGGATACTGCAAGAGCGCGAGCGGAACGGCGGTCACGGCAACGATGGCGACGAGCGCGCGAGCGTTGTGGCCATAGAGTGAGCCTGCACGGTCGAATAGTTCAACGAGACCGCGCGGCCGAAGCTCCATCGCGCGCGGTTTGCGGCAAGGCGAACGGAAAACCTTCGGGGAAGGCGCGTCCATGGTGATCGGCACGCTCGAAGCGCTCCGCCGCTATCCGATCAAGAGCCTGCGAGGCGTCGCCCTCGATTCCGCGAGAGTGGAAGTTGATGGAATTCCCGGCGATCGCTCCGGCGCGCTTTTTGCATGCCAGGGAGCGCGCGAGGGAAAGACCTACCGCGGCAAGGAGCACGACCGCCTTCATCTCCTTCGCGACGCGGCCGCCGCGCAAGCCTCGGCCAAAGAGCGCGGGGTTACGGTGGAAGTTCGCCGCGGCGAGCACTTTTTCGATGCCGCGCCGATTTCGATACTCGTCGACGAGTGGCTGCGAGAGCTCGGCGCGCACGTCGGTTATGTGGTAGAGTGGGAACGCTTCCGTCCAAACTTCTTCGTGCGCGCGTGCGAAGGTAGCGCAAATCCGGTGCCTCTGGAGCAAACGCTCGTCGATTCGCTGCTTGCACTCGGAACGGCGCGGTTGCGCGTTCGTTCGCCCATCGAGCGCTGCGTCACGATAAACTATCATCCCCGCGGCGACGCTACCGACCCGCGCATTCTCCAATTCTTAGCCACGCAGCGCAACGCGTGCATGGGAATCTATTGCGACGTCCTGCAGCCCGGCACCGCACGTGCGGGCGATCCTTTGATTTACTTGGGAACCTCGCACCCAAGAGAAGAGGCGCCGTAACAACGGCGCCTCGGCCCCCACACCCGGTTGGAAGATAATAGCTCCGCCGCCTAAATCGCTCTCTACATAAAGCTAGTTAGACCATCCGGAACTGCCAAATGGAACAACTAAAACCG
>JBEKRW010000221.1:0-4573 GCA_049517595.1 Candidatus Cybelea sp.
AAAAAGCTCCTCAAACGCATAACCCAAGAGAAAGGCGTCATCAATATTTCGTCCACGGCCATTAACCCGTAGCTAGCGCGTAAAGCCCGGATCGATCTGCTTTTCCAGCTCGGCCTGCAGCGTTTCAAACGCCGTTGGGTCGTTGCCGTAAACGTACTGCCGCGTATTGACGAGAAACGCATAGTTGCTGCCGTTGGGGAGCTGTTCGGCCCAAGTATTCGTGCCCGGCATCGAACCTTCTCGCGCCCAGTCCGCGCCGGGTTCGGGGGTACCAACGCCCCAAATTAGGTAATGGTTCATAAATTCGAGCATCGAGCCGGCGTTGGTCGCGATTGCCGATGCGCCCCCGGCAACTGCGAGCACCATGCCGTCACCGCCGTAAGGATACGGGTAGCGCTTATCCGATCTAACGTAAACGGCGGAGAGCGCTTTGTACGCGGAATAATATCTGGCGACTTCCTGGGGAAGCCGCTTTCCGACCGTCGGCGAAATCAACACGTTCTTTAGTCCCATCGGGCCGGCGACGTCGTTCGCAATATAGTCGGCGAAGCTTACCCCTGAGGCCTTCTCGATTACCATGCCGAGCACGGTGTAGCAGAAATTGCAGTAGGCATACACTTTGCCGGGCGGCTCTTGCAACGGCTTACCCAACTGGTATCGTACGTATTCGACCTGATTTACGGCCTTTCTCAGTTTAAGGGCCAACGCGATGGAGCGCATCGCAAACGTCGGGTCGTAATATGGCGGCTTTGAATCGTCCCATCCCGACTCGTGCAGGATCATGTCTTCGATCGTAATGTCGTAGACGCGCTTATCGACCTTGGCGCCTTTGGGAAGCGGCTTGGTGATTCCCAGGTATGCGAAGACCTTCGCGTTCGGATCGACTTTCTTGGCTTCGATGAGATTGTAAAGCGCTGCGTCTACCCACGCCTTGGTGTTGCTCGCCAGACGCATGATCGTCGCCGGCGTGGTGGTCGAAGCCGCAAACCCACGGTAGGTATACCCGTGCGAAAACGTCGTTTGTCCTTTCACGGAGACTGCCAACTGCGCGTTGGGGACGTGCTGCGCAACCATGAAGGCAACGACCAGATGGTCGAGTGCGGGGCTCCGGCCTGGGCCAACGATCGAGATTTTGGAATCTGCAGGGACCGCAGCGAAGCGAGCCGGTGCCGGGACGAAGCCCGGCACTCCGGCGTTCGGTCTGCTGCTGCATCCTCCCAAAAGTGCGGCCAGCGTCAGTAAAACGCCGGCGCTAGATGCCGCCCTGACTATTGGAACTCCAGCGGCGCCTGCACCATCTGCGACGTGCTTCCGCACGTTGTCTTTCCGGCCAACGTTGCCGAACCCGAGTAGTTGGGCCGGGCACGATTGAGCGCGTAGAGAACGAATCCGCCCGACGACGTGAGGTTGAGCGTGGCAGAGAAGCTATCGATCACTTTTTTGCCCGAGGTAATCGCCCAGGCAAGTTTACACTTTCCTTTATAGGAGATGTCCGTGAATGACAACGAGTACTGCCACGTCGCACCGGTGGGAATATAGCTCGACGGTCCGGTCAAACCGATGTTGTCGCTGCTCGACGCTCCGTTGACGCAGTTGATGCAAGGGACTCCACCTTGAGCCGGGCCATCCGATACGAAGTTGATCAAGACGGGCGACGACTTCGCATTTGGGGCCAAAGAGAGCCTTTGAGTAATTAAGCGGCCGCCCTTTACTTCGGGCGCCGAGTCGAGCGCTGCCGCCGCAACCTGAGCCGCGTTGACCGCCGGACCGGACTCCACGGCAGGTGATGTGCCGGCACCTCCGGTTCCCGAACACGCGGCAAGAGTGGCGACGAGAGATAACAAAAGACCACGGCGGGCGTAAATGAACATCGTGCCTCCTAATAGATTGGGCAAGGAATCTCCGCACGTTCCACGAGCTGTGTGATTCGCCCTCGCGCGGTGCCCCGCCACGGATTAAAGGTGCCCGGCTCGAAGAGGAGCCGGTATGGCAATCGTAGCGTTCTTGCGGGGTGTAAACGTCGGCGGGCATCGACGGTTTCGCCCATCGCTGCTGGCCAAGGAGTTAGAGCGCTTTGACGTCGTCAACATCGGAGCCACAGGTCTGTTCGTCGCGCGCAACCCCGGCCGAGGACAAACGTTTCGCACGGAACTGGTGAGGCGCTTGCCCTTCGAAACGCAAGTCGCTTTATGCGAGGGTGCAGACGTGCTTGCTCTCGAGAAGGGATCGCCGTTTGCGCGAATCGCGCCGGAACCGGATCACGTTCGCTTCGTGAGCGTTCTCATAGAACCGGCGCCCGGCCGGCTGCCTGCGATGCCGTTTGGAATCCCATCGAACGACGATTGGTACGTGCGCATCGTGGGGCGGAAGAAGCAGTTCGTGTGCGGCGTCTACCGGCGCCACATGAAGACGATTGCGTATTTGGGGCACCTCGACAAAGCCCTCGGTGTGCCTGTCACCACGCGAAACTGGAATACCATCGACGCCGTGATCAAGGTTCTCAAGACGTAGGCCGGAGGGATGTATTTGGCAGTGGTTAACGCATCGTGCATGTTTTTGTTGGCCGCCCTCATTGCCGTGGCTGCGCCGCCGTCCGGCGGGCAGACCACCATCCCGTTTACCTACGTTGACAACCGGATCGTCGTCGAATGCAAGATCAACGGGCAGGGACCGTTCTCCATGATCCTCGACACAGGCTCGCCGACGATCGCTATAACGCCGGCAACGGCCGCCGCGCTCGGCCTCGCGGTACGCGATGCCGGAACGGTAACCGGCGCGGGAAACAAGGCCGCGAAAAACGGGCGAGCGGTTATTGCAAGGCTCTCGCTTGGAAACGTGACGTTCGAGAGCCTGAACGCCGACGTGCTCGACCTCACGGAGATTCAGAGGAAGTTCCACTTTCCGCACTTAGACGGCATCGTCGGCTATCCGGTGCTCGAGCACTTCGCAACGTTCGTTGACGTCGACGACAAAACGATCTCGTTTGACCGCGCCGCGCCACCGGTTCCCCCACGTGCGACGACGACCCACTTTGAGGGGGTGCTCCCCGAGATCCATGCCACGATCGACGGCATTGCCGGCAAGGTACTTGTCGACACCGGCGATCGCTCGTCGTTGACGCTATTCGGACCCTTCGCCAAGCGCAACGGCTTCTTCGGCCGCTATCTCTCAAAAGAAGATATCGTCACGGGTTACGGTTTGGGCGGCCCGGTCTACGCCGACGTCTTCACGCTCCCGAGTCTCGATGTGTTCGGATCGCATCTAACGGAGGTCGTAACGCGAGCATCGCGACAGACCGGAGGCGTCTTCGCGAGTACGGCCGAGAGTGCAAGCATAGGCACCGGGGTCTTAAAGCGCTTCAATATCGTCTACGATTATCCACACAACACCATCGTCGCGTGGCCCAGCGGGTACTTCACGGGTCCCGATACGTTCGTTCCGCCGGGCTCCTGAAAAACGAACCATTACCAAAAAAGGATACGTCGCATGCCTGGTACCTTCCGAGCGCTTTGCGCATACGCCGTTGCGCTGGCGGTTCTCATTGCGGCCGGCGGGCGGGCGCTGCGCATCGAGGCGCAGGACGCGCCGGTAGTGCCGGATGTGGCCGCGCATCCCGATTTTGCCGAACCGGTGACGCTAGCCAGTAAAGACGGCGTCCTCGAGGTGACGCTGACCCCGCGTCAGAGCACGGCAAGGCTCAACACCGTCGCCAAGCCTGTCAAGAACATGTTGCTGTTCGACTACTCGGTGCAGCGTGGAACGGCGTCCGACGGCCGGATGTCGGGCGGCCACCAATATCCCGCGCCGACGCTGCAAGTGCAACCGGGCGAGAGGCTGATCGTCCATATCAACAACGAGTTGCGCAACCTGACGATCCGCGATTTTTACGACCCGAAATATACACCCAAGGGCCAGAAGGTACCGCTGTACCCTACGATGATGACTTCGGCGCCGTTCAACCTGCACGTGCACGGCGCGCACGTCAGCCCCCGCGGAAACGCCGACAACGTGCTGCTGCACATCGACGCCGGGATGTCGAACACCTACGTGTACGACATCCCGAAAAACATGACGCCGGGCACGTTCTGGTATCACAGCCACCTGCACACCCTAACGGCATCGCAGACGTATTACGGTCTCGCCGGCATGCTGCTCGTCGGCCGAGCCGACAGCGAGATCCCGCTCGTTACGCAAAACAACATTCCCATCCGCACCATGCTGCTGCAGTACAACACGGTTTTCGATCGCGTTGGCGGGCTAGCGCAAATGACCAACCCGAATTGGCCGCAGTGGGTGAGCACCCTGACGCCGCCTAAGGGAAACGACCTCGCCAACGGTACCTACCGTCCGTCGCTCGCACCGGTAAACTTTTTGGAATCGAAGAAGGGCACGCGGTGGACCACCGTGTGGTACGCCGGGCCGCTGTCGATTAATAACATGCGCGGGCGTTTCCAGTTCGTACCCACCAATTTGCAAAGCTTTACCGCGGGCGTGGGTTCCGGCGGCATCGACATGGAGGCCGATCCGGCGCTTCCCGACTACGAGCGCGACGTACAGTTTACGGTGAACGGGC
>JBEKRW010000222.1:0-4524 GCA_049517595.1 Candidatus Cybelea sp.
TCGTGCTAGTCGTGGTCAACCTGCTCACGGGACGCGGAGCGCGGGTTTGATCTATAGCGGGCTGCGCACCAGATGAGCGCGGCGGGCTTGAATCCGGCCGGTCGGGCAAGAAGGTAACCAGCCGCAAGCAGGCGATCGCCATCGGTCTGAGCGAGGCCCGCCGCGCCGCCGGCAAGGTTCCGTCGCGCAAGCAAGCGGCCGAGGGGATGGGCTAGGGTAGGGTCGGCGAGCCGCCGCGCTGCACCAGGGCCGCGACCTGAGCATTCGTTCCTAACTAGCATGGTAGGAGTGCTGGGTGTGAGAGGAACGCTCGAAGAGGCCGCCGCTCTAAACGGCTGCTCGCCCTACTACTTATATCGGCTAGCCCGGCAGGTGACAACAGGGGGGCGGCGTGATAAAATGCTCGCCTGTGCCCCGCGCCAGGAGCGACGGTGGGAGCCCCTACGAGACGACGTGGGTAAGGCCTTCCCTGCGTAAGCGCCGGTGCCGGTGGGCGCAACGGAGTCCCTCTCTTTGAACCTCATCGACGTCAACAACTTCGACGCAATGCGCATCGGCCTCGCGTCTCCGGAGCAAATTCGGGCGTGGTCGTTCGGCGAAGTCAAGAAACCCGAGACGATTAACTATCGCACGCTCAAGCCCGAGCGCGACGGCCTTTTCTGCGAGAAGATCTTCGGCCCGACCAAAGACTGGGAGTGCCACTGCGGCAAGTACAAGCGCATCCGCTTCAAAGGAATGATCTGCGACCGTTGCGGCGTCGAGATCACGCGCGCTAAGGTGCGCCGCGAGCGGATGGGGCACATCGAGCTGGCAACTCCGGTCAGCCATATCTGGTATCTCAAAGGCGTTCCCAGCCGCATCGGCATCCTGCTCGACATGTCACCCCGGCAACTCGAGAAGGTCATCTACTTTGCGGCCTACGTCGTGATCGATCCAGGCGACACCACGCTGACCAAACGCGAGGTGCTCTCGGAGCAGAAGTACCGCGAAGCTCGTGAGAAGTTCGGCAACCGGTTCAAAGCCGGCATGGGCGCCGAAGCGATCCGCGAGCTGCTGCGCGATCTCAACCTGCGCAAGCTGCAAGAAGATCTGCGCAAAGAGTTCAAGGAGACCAGCGGACAGAAGCGGCTCAAGGCGATCAAGCGGCTCGAAGTCGTCGAAGCGTTTCTGAGCAGCGGCAACCGTCCCGAGTGGATGGTGCTCGCCGCAGTTCCAGTGATCGCCCCGGAGTTGCGCCCGATGGTGCAGCTCGACGGCGGCCGTTTTGCCACATCCGATCTCAACGATCTCTACCGCCGCGTAATCAACCGCAACAACCGGCTAAAGCGTCTGCTCGAGCTCAACGCGCCCGAAATCATCATCAAGAACGAGAAGCGCATGCTGCAGGAAGCGGTTGACGCGCTGATCGACAACGGCCGGCGCGGGCGTCCCGTCACGGGGCCCAACAACCGCCCGCTCAAATCGCTTTCAGATATTCTCAAAGGCAAGCAGGGACGCTTCCGCCAGAATCTGCTCGGCAAGCGCGTCGACTACTCGGGACGCTCCGTCATCGTGGTCGGCCCGTCGCTCAAGCTGCATCAGTGCGGACTCCCCAAAGAGATGGCACTCGAGCTCTTCAAGCCATTCGTGATGAAGAAGCTGGTCGATCGCGGGCTCGCGCACAACATCAAGAGCGCGAAGCGCATGGTCGAGCGCGTGCGCCCGGAAGTGTGGGACGTTCTCGAAGAGGTCATCAAGGAACACCCCGTGCTGCTCAACCGCGCACCAACGCTGCACCGTCTGGGCATTCAGGCCTTCGAGCCGGTGCTCGTCGAGGGTAAGGCGATCCATCTGCATCCGTTGGTCTGCACGCCGTACAACGCCGACTTCGACGGCGACCAGATGGCCGTGCATCTTCCGCTCTCGGCGGGAGCGCAGGCCGAGGCGCGCATCTTGATGCTTTCCTCGAACAACATTCTGCTGCCGGCGTACGGCAATCCGGTTTCGATTCCGACCCAAGATATGGTCTTGGGCCTCTACTACCTCACCTTCCAAGGCGACGAGTACAGCGGCCCGGCCAAAGCGGTCGTAACCGAAGAGTACGAGCGCATCGAACGCTCGGGCAAGAAGAACGCGCCGTCGGCCGACGCGGCGGGCGCCATTCCGACGTTCCTCGACGGCAAAGAAGCCGTCATGGCGTACGAGACCAAGCAGATCGATCTGCAAGAGTGGATCTACGTTCGCTGGAACGGCGAGCTGATCAAGACGACCGTGGGACGCGTGATCTTCAATCTCGCGTTTCCCGAGCACTGGAAGCACGCGTTCGTCAACCGCATCGTCGACAAGGGCAGCCTCAAGAAGACGATCACTGACTGCTATCGCAAATACGGCAACGCGGAAACGGCTCGCTTTTTGGACGCGATCAAAGACATCGGCTTCCATTATGCGACCCTCTCCGGTACGACCGTCTCGATCAGCGACGTGATCGTTCCGCAGAGCAAGTACGAGATCGTCGGCAAGGCGCAAGACGAAGTGGACGAGCTGCACCGGCTCTACGAGCAGGGCTTCATCTCCGAAGACGAACGCTACAACAAGACGATCGAGATCTGGTCGAAGTCATCCGATGAGGTGACGACCGCGATGCAGGCCGCACAGAACCCGCTCAACCCGGTATTCATGATGGCAACCTCCGGCGCGCGCGGCTCGATCGCGCAGGTCAAACAGCTCGGCGGCATGCGCGGGTTGATGTCGGATCCGTCGGGCCGAATTCTCGAAATCCCGGTCAAGGCATCGCTCAAAGAAGGCCTCACGGTTCTCGAGTACTTCATCTCGACGCACGGCGCACGCAAGGGTCTCGCCGACACCGCGCTGCGCACGGCGGACTCGGGCTACCTCACGCGCCGGTTGGTCGACGTGGCGCAAGACGTTATCATCCGCGAGGAGGATTGCGGCACGGCCAACGGCATCACCGTCAGCGACATTCGTGCCGGCAAAGAGATCATCGAGCCGCTGATCGACCGCATCATCGGGCGCCGGGCCGCCGAGGAGATTCGTCTGGATCCCAAGCGCCCGACGACGGCGATCATCCAGCGCGATAAAGAGATCGACGAAGAGAAGGCCAAGGCGCTCATGGATGCCGGGGTCGCCGAAGTGAAGATTCGCTCGGTGCTCACGTGTCAATCCAAGTACGGCGTTTGTTCGATGTGTTACGGGCGTGACTTGGCGGCGGGCAACCGCGCCGACATCGGCACGGCCGTCGGCATCATCGCGGCGCAGTCCATCGGCGAACCGGGCACGCAGCTCACGCTGCGAACCTTCCACACTGGCGGCGTCGCCACCGAAGACATCATCACGGGTCTGCCGCGCGTCGAGGAAATCTTCGAAGCCCGCAAACCCAAGGGCCAAGCCACGATCGTGGAGGCCACCGGAACGGTGCGGCTGGGCGACGAGCGCAACAAGCGCATCGTCTATATCACCGACGCACACGGCGAAGAGCGTGAGTACGAGATTCCACCGGGCACCCATCTCTTGGTGCAGGACGGCCAGCACATCGAGATGGGCGACCAGCTCAACGAAGGCTCGCTCAACCCGCACGACATTCTGCGCGTCAAAGGCGAGACGGCTCTACAGAACTATCTGGTTCAAGAGGTGCAGAAAGTCTATCGTTCCCAAGGCGTCGACATCAACGACAAGCACATCGAAGTGATCGTGCGATCGATGCTGCGCAAGGTGAAGATCGTGGAAGGCGGCGATACGATGATGCTGCCAGGTCAGCTGATCGAAGCGGCGCAGTTCCACGAGGCCAACGAAAAGATGAAGGCGGCCGGCAAGGAGCTGGCGACGGCCAATCCGGTACTGCTCGGCGTGACGAAGGCATCGCTCGCGACCGAGTCGTTCCTCTCCGCGGCGAGCTTCCAGGAGACGACGCGCGTGCTCACCGATGCCGCGATCAAGGGTAAGTACGATCCGCTGCTAGGGCTCAAGGAGAATGTGATCATCGGCAAACTGATTCCGGCCGGTACGGGGATGTCGCGGTATCGCAACGTCGAGATCATTCCCGAGGGTCAAGACATCGACGACGACGGACGCCCGCGCCACGACTTCGAAATCCCGTTCGCACAAGCGGCAATGACGGCCGACGAAGCGGCGCTGGCCGAAGTGATGGGCGCTAATGGTGACGGCATGAGCCGTCTCGTGACCGCCTACGAGCGCAACCGCGAACCGCTCACCGTGCAATACGAAGGCGAGTACGAGCCGGCAGCAAACCCCCACGCCTCGCCGACGAAAACGCAATACGATCGTCTAAAGGGGATAAACCCAGAAGACTTATAGCTCCCAGTGTCACCGGCTCCGTCGAAGGATAACAAAAGAAAAGAAGGCCTCGCAGCGATGCGGGGCCTTCTTTACAATGGCTGCTCCCGGAGCGACCTCTAGTCCTCAGGATCCAGAGGCGACGTGGCGTAAAAAAGGTGCGAGGGCGTGTAGTCTTTGGGGACCACGTCGCTCAAGTTGGCGGCGCAGTGGAAAATCTGCTGCAAGTCAAGT
>JBEKRW010000223.1:0-4516 GCA_049517595.1 Candidatus Cybelea sp.
ATCGCTTACGTTTTAAGTCTTCGGCAAGGAATATCTGGGGAACCGGTATCCCGATGATCAGGGACTCGATCAGCCGGCTCCGCCGCTCGTCGGTCCACACATTTTTGCGCTGGAAATCGGGGTCAAGGTCGATGTTCCCTTGCTCAATTTGACTCGCTATCGTCTCGAAGGTCCAGTCCCGTGAGTAGAGCCTCAGCTGCTCATAAGCAGGAGCCTCAAGATCCTCTACTACATCGGCATTCCAATCATCGTCGTTGCCGGCGGGATTACCAGGTTTCCGATTTGTCGCCACGACCGTCCCTCCGCTTGAGCGGCATTTCTCATGAAGTCGCCGGCAAGCCACGCCGTGCGTACCTTGGTGGCGATCGAGTCAAGTTGCTCTTTAGCGCGCTTCGGGCCTCTTCTACCTTAATAGGCGACCAGAAGGCGGCGGTTAACGTTCAAGCGGAGGACGACCGGCGTATCGGCGAAGACAGGTTGGGTCGCCAGGCGAACCTCGGCCACGACCTCGCCGCAGTAACTGGGCAGATCGCCGTCGGGGCTGAGCGCCATCCCTGCCGGTTGGCTGGCGTCCTGCGAGTATGTCGCAGATTCGCGGGGCGCCGCTGCCGCTTGAAGGGAAAGAAGATGCAGCAAACATTGACATGGAAAAAAGCCGTTACTGACATCGTCCAAACACTGCCACGCAAGTTTTCGCTTTCCGACGTCCTCGCCTACCACGGCGAACTCCAGCATCGGTTCCCAAACAATCGCTTCATCGACGCCAAAATACGGCAGAGCTTACAGGTGCTGCGCGATCAAGGCCTGCTGCGCTTTGTCAAACCTGGCCGCTGTGAACGTACCGATGTCTCGCCGGTCTTTAGCGCGCTGGTCGACTTTTCCGTGGCGGCGCCGTTCGTCAGCGCAACTCAAGTGGCACGGGTCGCGCTGGAAACCTGGGCGTCGTTCAATCTGTACTGCCTCGGCTGCGCCAGCGACGCTCTCGACCCGCTGCCGAACAACACGCCCGTGGCCGACTTCAAGTGCTTCGCCTGCCAGCGAACCTATCAACTCAAGGCCAAAGACGGGCGCTTCGGCCTGCGGATCGTCGGCGCGGCCTACCAGCCAACGATCGATGCCATCGGGCGCGGGTAGATGCCTGAGCATGTCTTCGTCGAGTTCGACAAGCGGTTCAACACCGTCGTCTTCGTCGACGCCATTCCCGGCCGGCTCATAACGGCAGATCGCGTCATCCCGCGTAAACCGCTAGCCGCAACGGCGCGCCGCGCCGGCTGGCAGGGCTGCAACATCATAATCTCCGGTCTGCCGTCCGTGCGCGTGGTCGCGCCTGCCGGCATCGAGCGGCGCAAGGTCCGCGAAGAATGGAAATTCCTCTGAAGGATCGAGCCGGCCTGCGAGTCGGCGACATCGCAGCCTTGATGCGGCACGCCCGAAAGTCAGCGAGTTACAAGCCTGCGCTGCTCAAAGCGCTCGTGCGATGCTGCGGGCATTCGGACGATCTGCATATTCCGCTCGACTCCATCGGCCGAGAGTTCACGAAGCTATACTGGAATCAGACGGTTGTCTATCATCTACGCCAAGCGGCGTCACTCAGCAAGGAATCGATGGCTGTCAAGCTGATTCGGCGCACCGCTCAAGCGTATAAGGCGCGCGCCTTAGCGGAGCTGCCTGCGGCCGGCCGCGCGACGATCGACCGGCAAATGTCAAGGCTCCTCACGGTGAACGTCCTACGTGCCTTTCACGCGAGCCGACCTCCGCGGATGCCGCGGCTCTTTCGGTGGGAGTCGGGCCAAGACCATGTCGTGATAACGCCGAAGGCTCACGCTTTTCTGAAGGCTCAGGCGGCGGCCCTCGAGCTTGTTGCCAATTTTTACTGGGCTGAGTTTTTAGAGGGCTGTAACCGCCTCGCGCCGCGCATCGTCCGGAAGGTTTCGAGAGACGGGGCGTCCCGGAGGTCGCTGCAGAAGTACCTGAAGATCCTTCGCGAAGAGTCGGACGTGAAGTGCGTCTATTGCGAAGTGCTCCTTGGCGAGAATCTCGCGACCGCTGTCGACCATGTCATCCTTGGAGCTTCTTGCTGGAGGACGATCTCTGGGATCTTGTCCTCGCCTGCAGGAAATATAACTCGGCCAAATCCGATTGGCTCCCGAATCACACCTTCATCGAAAAACTTCTCATACGCAACCGCGACCTATCCCACGACGGCATATCGTTGGCGATTGGCGAACCAGAGGTCGAACGACTTTACGAGGCGGCGATCTCGGTCGAGTGGCCGCGATCCTGGTCGCCATGAAGAAATACGAAAAGCTCGTCCGAGATCGCATTCCGCAGATAATCGAGCGGGCCGGCAAAACGGCGACGTATAGGGAGCTACACGACGACGAGTTTCGCCTCGCACTCAAGGCCAAGGTCTTGGAGGAAGCTCGAGAACTCTTCGACGCCCCCGACGACGCACTGATCTCCGAGCTCGCCGATCTCGAGGAAGTCGTGGAGGCCATCTTAATAACGTACGGCCATTCTCGCGAAGAGCTCGAGGCGATTCGCAAGAAGAAAAACGAAGACCGAGGCGCCTTTACGCGACGCCTGTTCCTCGAGTCGGTCAACGATTAGAAGCAGCCCACTGCGCCTTCGCTCGCTATGCTTGCATCGCTTCGTTGGCGGCAATGTCGTCCGAGATCGAGCTGCCTTGCTCCACGAACGTCGCGAGATATTCGGGGGAGAGCTGCTCGCGCACAGAAGCGACGAGAATCTCGTAGCTGCGCCGCATCGTCGGATCGGTGACGGCGTAGGTTTCGCGCTGGTATCCGCGATCGACGTATCCCAGCAGGCGCGCGGCCCGGTCCGCGTTCTTGCGTAGCGCCGCAACCGCTGCGAGGTGTTGGATCGCTACCATCGCGAGATGCGGCTCGCGACCGCGCGTCGCGCTCAAGGCTTCCTGCGCGAAGTGTCGCGCCGACTCGAGATCCCCGGCTACCAGCATCATGCATGCGATTTGGCAAAGCACGCCCATCTCTCGATACGCCAAATTGTTGCTGCGCGCCGTCAGCAGAGCCGCTTCGGCGAGCGCAAGTGCCCGGCGCATATTCCCAGCCTCAAACTCAACTTCGGCCAATGACGATTCGACGCTGGCCAAAATCGTTTCGTCGCCGAGGAGCGTTGCAATGCCTTGCGCCTGCGTCAAATCCGCGAGCGCTTCGTCGCGCCGCTGCAACGCGCGAAGAATCGCGCTGCGATCGATGAGGATCGCCGCAAAGGGCAGCGTCGCTTGGCGCCCCTCCTGGCGATAGATCGTCGCGGCACGGTCGATCGCCGGCAACGCGCGTTCGGGTTCGCCGGCCTGCAGAAACCCAATCGCCAGGCCGGTGCACTGCCGGCGACGCCAAGCTTGTCACCGATACGAGTGCAAAGGTCAAGCGCGCGCTGCGCGACCGTCACGCGGGCCTGCCCGTTGAGCGAACCGGTCAATGAACGCAGCAAACGCGCCACGACGACCGGGTGCCGTTCATCATCTAGCCGCTCCAGCGCCGCCATCACCCAACGGCGTCGTTCCGATTCCAATCCGGCAATTCTCCACAAGCCGCCAAGGCCGCCCGCAATGCGCCCCGGGACGACCGCATCGCCGCTCGGCCCAAGCGCCCATTCCAGCGCAGCGCGCGCGTTGTCGAGCTCGGGTTCTACTTGCGCCATCCAGCGCCGACGCGGCTCGACCTGATACGTTGCGTCCATGCGGGCGGCGAAGTCTGCCACCCATTGCGAGTGTCGCTGCGCCAACTGCTCTCGCTCGCCCGATGCCGCAAGCTTCTCCAGGGCAAAGGCTCGGGTGGCTTCGAGCAGCCGGTAGCGCGGAGTGTCGCCCGTAACGTCGACAGTTACGAGCGACTTTTCAACCAACGATGCGAGGACGGCGCACACGGAGGACGCTTCGCGTTCGTCGTCGCCGCCGACGTACTCGGCGGCCTCGAGCGTGCAGCCGCCGACAAAGATGCCGAGGCGGCGAAGCAGCACGCGCTCGTTCTCATCGAGCATCCCGTAACTCCACTCGAACGCGGCGAGAACGGTTTGATGGCGCTGTGGCGCTTCGCGATCCAGTACGGAAAGCACATCGAAATGCTGCACGATCCGACGGCTCAGCTCGTGGAGCCCGAGCGCCGGCAGGCGCGCAGCGGCCAGCTCTATCGGCAGCGCGATGCCGTCGAGGCGACGGCAGATGTCGGCGATCGGCCCGGCTGTCTCATCGTTGAATACGAACCGATTGTCGGCGGCCGCGGCGCGTTGCGCGAACAGCTCGACCGCGGCGCGGAGCGGTAAGCTCGGAAGCCGATATGTCATCTCGCCGGCGATGCCGAGCCGCTGACGGCTCGTGGCGAGGATTGCGATTCCCGGGCAGGCGCGTAGGATCGCTGCGCCGGTAGCGCCCGCCGTTGCCAGCACGTGCTCGCAGTTATCGAGGATCAGCAACAGCCGCCGCGTCTTCAAAGCAGCAACCAGAGCATTGAGATCTCCCGACCGCCCGGCG
>JBEKRW010000224.1:0-6479 GCA_049517595.1 Candidatus Cybelea sp.
CAAGGAGTGGACCACCAACGTTACCACCAGCCCGAACGTGATCTTCCAGGATATTAAGGCGGGCAATCTCCCGGCGGTCTCCTGGGTCACGCCCGACGGCCCGAACTCCGACCACCCGGACGAACAGGGCGCTAACGGCAAGTACATCGACCACGGCCCGGCGTGGGTCGCTAACATCGTCAATACGGTCGGCGAGAGTAAGTATTGGAACTCAAGCGCCGTTATCGTTCTCTGGGACGACTGGGGCGGCTTTTACGATCACGTTGCTCCGCCGTGCCTATACCAGTCGCAGTGCCGCGACAACCAAGGCGGCCTCGGCTTTCGCGTGCCGATGATCATCGTTTCGCCTTACGTGACGGCGCACGTCGAGCACACGCAGTATGAGTTCGGCAGCATTCTAAAATACATCGAAGAGAACTGGGGCTTGCCGGTAGGCGGCCTGGGAACGACCGACAAGCGCGCGACGAGCATCGGAAACGTTTTCAACTACGATCAAAAGCCGCGAAAGTTCAAGGCTATCCCGGCATCACTTCCGCTATCGTTCTTCCTTCACCAGAAGCCGTCGAGCTTACCGCCCGACCCCGAATAGCCCGTGAAATCGCTGGCCTTTGCCGCCGCTGCTTTACTCCTCGTTGCGTGTAACGGCGGAACGTCGCAGGGCGTACCGAGCGAGCCTGCAGTGCGGCCACAGTCGGGATCGCCCAGCTCGCCGATCTCGCACATCGTTCTCGTCGTGCAAGAGAACCGGACGTTCAACGATCTTTTCGCCACGTTCCCCGGAACCGTCGGTACTACGACCGGAAAAGAGCTGATCGGCAGCGCGGTCGAACCGATCGATCTCACCCAAGAACCGCTCGAAGCACCCCAGACGCTTCGCCACACCTACATCGGTTATAAGACCGCCTACAATGGCGGCGCGATGGATGCCTTCAATCTGATCCCCTTCCAAACCAACGGGAAGTACGAAGGCAAGCTTCCATATCAGTACGTCAACCCGGCGGACGTCGCGCCGTATTGGGATATCGCAACCGATTACGCGATTGCGGACCACATGTTCACGACCCAAGGCAGCTCCAGCTTTCCTGCCCACCAGGATTTGATTCGGGGCGGCACGGCCATCGATTCGACCGAGAGTCTCATCGACGACCCCGACAAGAAGCCGTGGGGCTGTCCCGCAGGGTCCAGCGCGTCCACCGAAGTCATCACGACCAAGCTAAAATACGTGCGGCATGGGCCACCTCCATGCACGACGTACTTCCCCTCATCGGGAAACTACGAGACGTTGCAGAACCTGCTCGACGCTAAGTCCGTCTCGTGGAAATACTACACGCCGGCATATCAGGGCAACACCGGCGCGATGTGGAACGCGTTCTTGGCCATCGCTTCGGTTTACGATGATAAGACGGAGTGGGACGCCCACATCTCGCAGCCCGAGACGAACATCTTTGCCGATATCACCAACGGCGCGCTGCCGTCGGTGTCGTGGGTGATCCCCGACGGCATCAACTCCGATCACCCCAGCTACCCATCGGACACCGGGCCTTCGTGGGTGGCCAGCGTCGTGAACGCCATCGGTGAAAGCTCCTATTGGAACTCCACCGCAGTCGTCATCGTGTGGGACGACTGGGGCGGTTTCTACGACGGAGTCAAACCGCAGAAACTCGACACGCAGGGCGGTCCGGGTTTCCGCGTTCCGATGCTGATCGTGTCACCATACGTCGGGAAGAACGAAATCTCACACAACACGTTCGAGTTCGGAAGCATCGTCAGATTCATCGAGGATAACTGGAATCTGGGTCGTCTCGGCACGACCGACGAAACGACGAAGAGTATCGCTTCGATGTTCAAATTCAACCAGTCGCCACGATCCTTCATCGCGATTCCGGCGAAGCATTCGAAGTCGTTCTTCCTTCACCAAAGGCCGTCCGGCTTACCGGTCGACGACGAATAGGTCACTGCTCGTCGGGTATTTGCCCGTCGTTGGCTTGGCGCAGGAAAAAGTCCGGTCCCTTCGGCGCTTTGCGCTGAGTTGAGGCAGGTTGAACAAGTCCTCCGCGAAGCGTAAAACGCTCGCCGTTTCGTATGGCACGTGCGAGACGTAGTTATCCTTTGCATAGGCGGAGATCACGATGAGCGGAACGCGGAAGCCGAGACTGTCGTAATCTTTGAATGGCGGGGGCACGGGGTCGTAGGTGCCTCCCCAATCGTCCCATTGGACGAAGACGGCCGTCGAATCCCAGAACTTGCTGTTACCCACCGCGTTGACCAACGAGGTCACCCACGATGGGCCAAGACCAACACCGCAGTCCAAATGGTCTGAGTCGGGGCAGAGGGGCGTGATCCAGGTGAAGCTTGCGAGTTGCCCCTTTTTGATGTCGGTTAAGAAGCGCTTCTGCGGAACGATGATGTCCTTCTTCCAATCGGGTCCGTTGAAGATGTGCCCGACCGCCTGATATCCCGACCAAAACCCGCCTAAGGGCCGCGTGTAACTGCTCGTGTAGAACCGCCACGAGAGGTGGGCGGTGTCCAGCTCGTCGCCCAGCGTCTGATAGTCAAAACACGGGCGCTGGCTCTTGCCGTAGGTGCGCTTGTGCGTGATCGTCTGAACCCTTTCCGACGCTCCACCTTCACAGCCCCATGCGCCATCGGGCACGTCGACGCTAGAGTGCGCCTGCGCCGCGATGATGTACTGATGCGCTACGAAACTCTCGTCGAGCTGCGACGCGTGCATATGGTCGGCCAAGACGAACTCGTGCGCCATATCCCAATACGGTTTGCTTTCGGAGTGCGGAACGTAGACGTACTGGCCCTGAGACGGTCCACCGTACTCCTCTTCCAGGTTGAAGCCATCCATCCGGCAATCGGTTCCGGGCAACGTCCCGGTTCCGTCGCACGCGTTGAACATTCCGCGCGCCGAATGATCGATTTCGTACCTAGTCGTCAAACTCACCGGCTGAAGCTTGACCGTTTGGCCCATCGAGTTCTTGCCGCTTGTCGCCGTCCTCGCGCCGGGGAAGCCCATGAACATGTCGTTGAAGCTCCGGTTTTCCTGAACGATCCAAACGACGTGCTTGATCTTCCCGCTACCGGTAAGCCCCAGTGTCTCAGCCACGTCGCCGCCTGGCATAGTGGGAAGCGCAGCGTGCGACCCAAACGCGCAACCCGACAATGCGGCGCAGGCCGTCGCCCAAAGCGCAGCCCAATAAAGCTTCTTCATGATTGCAGTAACGTTCAAAAATGAGCTAAAGTTTTCCCCGGTGGCAGTGTCGCCGAGCGCTTGCCCAGGCAACGAAGCGTTCAACGGTTTCGTTTACCAAAAATGAGCGTCTGGGAGGGACACGGGGAGCCCAAAAATAACTCAGCAACTTCCCAGACCATCCATGGATTCAAAAAAGGAGCTTTTGTGAAGGGACCCTTGAAACTCGTGGCGCCGCTTGTTGCGGCGCTCGCAGTCGCTGCATGTAGTGCAGGCGGCTCATCCAGCATGCCGGTGTCGGGAGGCACCACCGGCGCGGAAGCAATCCACATTCCTCAATGGCTAGCGAACCACTCGGCTCAGCCGGCGTGCGGCGGCAGCCGCGTCGGTCAGGCCCAATGCGACGTGCTGATCGAAAACGGCGGAGCCCACTCGATGTACGCCGGTTGGTCCGCCAAGGACCTCGAAGCAGCATACGACCTGCCCTCCGCGACCAAAGGGAAGGGCCAAAAGGTCTTCATCGTCGACGCGTACGA
Organism: Candidatus Cybelea sp.; assembly: GCA_049517595.1. Taxonomy (GTDB): domain Bacteria; phylum Vulcanimicrobiota; class Vulcanimicrobiia; order Vulcanimicrobiales; family Vulcanimicrobiaceae; genus Cybelea. Next base: position 3,733 of record JBEKRW010000224.1, read on the forward strand.
CAATCCGGACGTCGTCAGCGACTTCGCCGTCTACCGTAAGGGCCAAGGCCTGCCGGTGGGCAAGATCAACAAGTACAACCAAGACGGCCAACAGAGCAACTACCCCTCGAACAGCCCTGGCTGGGGCGTCGAGATCGATCTGGACGTCGAAATGGCTTCGGCCAGCTGCCCGAACTGTGAAGTCGATCTCGTCGAAGCGAACTCCAATGCGTGGACCGACATTGAAGCCGCCGAGCAAGAGGCTGTGAAGCTCGGTGGAACGATCGTCAGCAACAGCTACGACGGCAGCGGCGCCTCCGAGTCGGATTACGACAGCAAAGGCGTCACCTACCTTGCCAGCTCGGGCGACGGCGGCCTCGGCCTCTACGACCCGGCAACCTTCCAGCGCGTGATCGCGGTTGGCGGCACCTTCCTCAACAACGCCAGCGGCAAGCGCAAGTACAGCGAAGTCGTCTGGACTGACTCCGGCGGCGGATGCTCCGACACCGGCGAGGCCAAGCCCGCCTGGCAGAAGGACCCCGACTGCACCTACCGCACCGGTAGCGACGTCGGAGCGGTCGCAGTGAACGCCAGCGAATACGACACCGACAGCGAAGGCGGCTGGATTACGGTTGACGGAACCAGCATCTCTTCGCCCCTGACTGCTGGAATGGTCGCCCTTGCGGGCAACTCGACCAAGCAAACTGGCGGTGAGAACCTCTGGAAGCTGACCAAGGCCAAACTCAAGAAGGACATCTACCCCGTCACCAGTGGCAGCGACGGTTCGTGCGGCGGCGAGTATCTCTGCACCGCCGGAACCAAGCAGTTCGGAATCTACTCCGGCCCGACTGGTTGGGGAACGCCCCACGGCGTCGGTGGCCTCTAGAAACCAATCCTCGGCTTAACCGCCGAAACGGAGGGGCGGACGCGAAAGCGCCCGCCCCTTTTCTATGTCCGTCCCGCACTTGCGTGGGCCTAGCGAACTTCGTTGTGTGTGCCTACGCCGCGGCGCCCTGACCGCGGCTTCCTCGGCCGGGTCTGGCCCACTCTTGCGCGCCCAACTGCGCGCGCCCCCGAATCACCAGCGCTGCATTGACGTCGGAGTGGTTGCGATGACCGCTTCCGACGCAACAGAAGCGCCTTCGACCGTACGCAGCCTCCTCCGCTTTCGCCACGATCATCTGCCGAAGCAGACCAAATCCACTATCTAGGAGCCGGCGGTTCAATCCCGCCTTGCCTCGCACGTTGCGCCCAGGGCGCTCCACGCTCCCTTTGGCGCTGCGGGTCATCGCGCGAAGGTTCAGCTTCTCGAGGGCAATCACATCGGCGCCGTTGACCAGCCGGTGAGCGACCTTACGGGCGCAGTCGCGTCGCGCGTTGGCTTGCCGTTCCCTCGCCCGCGCCAGCCTTTCCCGAGCTTTGATGCGGTGATGCTCCCGGCCGTTGATTACCCGGCCCGCGCGATCTCGCACCGTAACGGCCTCCAGCTCGCGTTGCAGCCGCGCGCTCTTGGCTTTGTGAGGTTGGTGGTACCCGCCGTCCTTTTCGCAGCTTGACGCCACCAACGCCGGGGATGCTTACCCGCTGCTGCATCCGATCGAAGCGTAGGGCCCGGTCTCCGTGCGGGAACTGGAGCTGCAGCCAGCGCGGCGAGCTCTTAAAGCGGGGGTAGCCTGCCGTCTCGCCGCGTTTGCAGCGCCGGAAGAAGGCCGTCATCGCTAGGTCCAGGCGATGCAGCACGGCGTCTTCGGCCTCGCGATACACCGCTCGCAGGCGTCGGTCTTCGGCTCGCAGCGCCGTGATCTCCGCATACTGCATCTTCGCCGTTACCGTGACCTTACGCAGGCGGTAGGCGTCACGGCGGTGTTGCAGCAATGCGTTGTAGAGATCGCGCGTCACGTCGAGCATCACCGCCAGCGCCGCGGCTTGGCGCGTCGTTGGGTAGAGGCGGATACGCTCGATGCGTTTCACAACAGCGAGCATAACCCAGCACTCAGCCATGAGCCTGGCACAGCCTACTTGTCAAGTGTTCGTCGTTTGTGCTGATCGCTACGAGCCTGTCCTGAGCGAAGTCGAAGGGCTTGCGCTTCGCACGGCACCTTGGTCCGCAGTCATTGGATCGCCGGGCATTGCAACGGCGTCGTTCGAATCGTGTTCCCTAACTGCGGATAAGCGGGAATCAGGTTAACGCCGCGACGCTCTCCGGTTCGACCGACGTTGACGGCTCGTGGATTGTTTCTCATCGCCGCTGTTGTACATTCGTGATCGCCCCGCAGGAAAACGCTACCGACACTCTCCTCTGTCATTATGCGCCGCAGGGTAAGATCTTCGAGACCTTAACCGGCGTCATGCAGCCGTTCGGTTCGACCTACAGCAAGGGGCACAGACCATAGGCGTCCGCCAAACCGATATCACCTAAAGCACGGCTGGCTATCGATGGCCGAGCCATCGCTGGTCTCGCCCGTTGTCCTCGCGATGAGTTCGCCGTCTTTCAAATAGAGCAGGTTCGGTTCGCCAAAGACGTGCCCGGGCCGATATCCGCGCCCTTCTTTTTGCGCCGCAAAAAACACGACCATTCGATCGTCCGGCTGTCCGTTGTTGGGGAAGCCGTACCGCAGCCCTTCCCGCTGGCACGGCTTGACTTCGCGTAAGTACGCGCGGATTTGAGCGGTTTCGTTGCGAGTGAGCTTCGGCTGCCCGCGTTTGCCGTAGTCCGTCGCGGCATAGGTGGACCAAGGAGTAATGCCCGGCGTTGTCAGGAGCGGGCT
>JBEKRW010000225.1:0-4497 GCA_049517595.1 Candidatus Cybelea sp.
AGGACGGCGTCTTTCTTTCGGGCGGTAACTTCCACGGCGAGCCGATTGCGCTGGCGATCGACTTCCTGAAGATGGCGATCGGCGAGCTGGCCTCGATCGCCGAGCGCCGTCTCTACCTCTTGCTGAATGCGGAGGATCGCGGGCTCCCGCTCTTTCTTACGGAACGCCGCGGACTGCAGTCGGGACTGATGATCGTGCAATATACGGCCGCGGCACTGGTTAACGACAACAAGGGGCTGGCGTGGCCGTCGAGCGTGGACTCAATTCCGACCTCGGCAGGGCAAGAGGATCACGTGAGCATGGGCATGACGTCGGCCAACAACCTCCAGCGCGTGCTCGACAACGTCGAAGCCGCGATCGCTTGTGAGTTGCTCGGAGCCGTGGTTGCACTCGATCTGCGCCATCCGCTGCAAATGGGACGAGGAACGCGCGCCGCGTACGAAGTCGCTCGCGAGCGTATCGCGCCCTGGACCAACGATCGCCCCCCGGCACCGGACATCGTCGCCGCCCGCGAGCTGATCCGCTCGCACCGGCTGGTCGAAGCCGCCGAAGCGGCCATCGGCCATCGACTTACAGGCTGAGGCTCAGTGAGAAGTAGGCGTTAAAGGGGTTCGGCAAGACCAACGAGTTGGTGTCGGCGTACGCCGGAATGTAGGAGTTCTGGAAGGCCGGATTGAGCGGAACCCCGTTGGCCGTCTTATCGTTGGGCGACGCCCCGTTGTAAAAGTTCGAAGCATAGTAATAGTTCGAGACGTATCCGCAGGTATAGTTGTTCGGCGGATACTGCTTGGTCCACGGTTCTGAGGAACCGCCGAAGCAGGCGTTGAGCAGATTGGCGAGCAGCACGTTGGCCTTGAGACGCGGCGTGATCTGATATCCCATTTGCAGGCTCAGATTCAGCTGGCTGGGTTGGCGAAACGAGCCAAAGGAGTCGAAGACGCCGGTCTGCGGGTTGGGAATGAACAGCTCGCCGGGACTGGTTCCATTCTGCGTGGCCGCAAGGCCGCAGGTCGTATAGTCGGCCTGCGTGACGCGCGGCGCCGTGGGAATGTTGGAGGAGTTGTGCTTGCAGGTTCGCGGGTCGATTCCAAGCACGTCGGCAGGGTTGCCGTAGGGCTGGCCTTCGTTGAACGTCATCGCCGGCGTGATGGTAAACTTGTTGTGCTTGTAGTTGACGATCGCGCTCAAGACATTGGGCGATAGGTACGGATAGTCGAGGCCGACGGGATACCAGCCGTTGCGGTCGAGCAGCGGCTGCGGCGACATCGAGTAGTACGGATTCCAGATCGGGGCGTAGGCACCCGGCTTGAGCCGCTTGCAACTCGGATTGGGAAGGACGTTGCCGTCGCGGAGGTCCTCGTAGCATTGCGAGCCGCCGCCGGCCCGCGTGAGGCCGTTGAAGTTGGCGATGTCCTGATTGTAGGGGTCGATCGGATTGATCGACGTTCCGGGATAGTTGGCCCAGCGCTCGGCGGCGTTGGTGTAGGTGTACGAGATCAGAAACGAGAGGCCGTTCTTATCGAAGTCGCCCTTCGTGAACTCCAGCTCGGTACCGTCAACTCGCTCGACGCCGGAGTTGAGTCCGCCGCTCAGGCCGAAGGGCAGCCCGATGCCGTAGACTTGGTTGGTCGCGTAACGGTAGAACGGGGTGACCTTGATCGACATATCGGTGCCTTTGAAGCGCCGCTCGAACGACGCATCGTAGTTGTCGGAGTATTGAACCTCCGGATCGTGCACGGGCGTCGTGAATCCATACTGCCAAAACGCCTGGAAGAGATCGTAGGCGAGATTGTTGGCGGCGGCATTGTATTGCACCTGATACGTCTCCGGCTCTTGGGCGTAGCGCCCGGCGGAGAATCGCAGCACGGTGTCGGGATTGACCGTATAGGTCGCGCCGAAGCGCGGCGTCAGTGCGTAGTCGGCCAACGTCGGGCTATAGGTATTGCTCAGCAGCAGATGGCCGTCTTTGCCGTCGGGATGGACCGTCTGCACGGGGTGTGCGGGAATCGAGTTGTCAACCGGGCAGTCGAAGCCGACGAAGGGCACGGCCGGCTTACCGCTGGCGGGCGGTTCGGGAATGACGTACGGAGCGAGCGTTACCGGGTTGTAGCAGAACTCGCGCTGGCCGGCTAGAAACCAGAAGTTCTGGCCGTTGTTCGACGTGTTGGCGAGGTTGTATTCATAGTCTTCGCCGCGCAAGCCGAGATCGATGTTGAGCTTGTCGGTCGGATTCCACAGATCTTCGAGCGCAATCGAGGTAAAGTTCGGCACGACGTTATTGAGAAAGCCCGAGTTGCCGGTATAGGTGATCTGCCACGATGCGCCCCGAACCGTCGGTCCAGGTTCGGGCGCCATGAACGAGCCGCTCGTGAGCGGGCTGTTGCACGGCGCCGGCTGCCCGGCCTTATATTGCTCGCCGAGATAGCTTCCGCTCTCGTAAGCGAAGCACTCCCTGCCGTTGGTAAGATTCGTCGCCGCGGTCCCGAGAAAGTTGTTGAAGTTCGTGTTGTTGAAGCGATTGGTCGTTGCGGTGGTGTAGTTGCCGTCGACGGTAAGCAGGTTTGCGGAGTTCAACTGATCGGCAAACGTGAAGGCCAGGCCGCGCGTGTGAGATTCTAGTTCGTAATCGTACGACGTCACGCCAAAACCGAAGAAGGGCGTGCCATAGCTCAGCGGGCTGGTCTGCAGCCAATCGGAGTAGAACGTGTATCCGTAGATCCGGAAGTAGGCGTTCGAGCCGATGTTCTTCTGGTACTGGACCTTGGCGATCGAAGCGTCGTTCCAGAATCCGTCACGCGCGTCGGCCGGAACGGTTGAAAACGTGCCCGCAGCGCACTCGCCCTTGATCTGTTGGTTGTAGAAGCCGTAGGGATCGATGTTTGCGCAACGATTGCCCGGCGAGCCCGGATCGAAATACGGCACGGGCGAGACATTGGCCGGACTCTCGCCAAAATGCGTGTTGCCGGGCCAGGTGACAAAGTCGCCCCACACCTCGGGCACGTTCTCTCCGTACACGACGTCGCTGAGCTGGTTGATGACGTGCGGCCCGAGGTCGTTCTGCGAGCTGTAAAACTGGCTCTTGAGCGCCGTTACGTTGTAGAGCACCTGCACGTCGTCGCGTCCGGCGTCGTGCCGGTGCGGAATGCCGATGTGCAGGTTGATGACGCTCTCGCGATCCGCGAGGTTCGAGTAGCTGGCGTACGCGGGCGACAGCGTTTGGTAACAACCCGGATCTTTGTGGACGCCGAACGGAAAGGGTGCGTAACCAGACTGTCCGGGGCTCAATTCGAAGGGGTTGTACACGGGCGACGAGTTTGGCCCGTCGTACCAGCCCGTTCCCTGCGGCGCGGTGTTTACGCACGTGGGGTAGACGCCGCCAAAATAGAGCCTCGTCGTGTTAAATGCGATCGCGGGATAGCCCCAGACGTCGCCAAGATTCGAACCGTTGAATTGATCGAGATAACGGAAGTCTTGATTGTATCCGCCGACGCCGATGTAGTAGGAGAAGAGCCGGTCGGGCGTGGCGCCGCCGACTTCAAACTGAAGGTTGTGATAGTACGTCGTCGAGCCGATGCCCGTATCCACCGTCGCGTATCCCGGGAAGGTTCCGGTCTTGATGACCTGGTTGATGAAGCCGGCCAACCCGGTCGCGCTCGAGCCGGCGGTCCCGCCGCCGGTATAAACTTGAAGCTCCTGCTGCCCGAGCGTCCCGGCCGTACTGCCGGGGTAGTTGTCGAACGAGCGGTTGACCGGAACGCCGTCGAACTCGTAGCCGATCTGATCGTAGTTGCCGCCGCGAATATAGACCGTTTGATTCCACCCTTGCTGGTTGGGCGGCACGAACGCTCCGGGAACCGCGGCAATCGCCGAATAGGCGCTATTTAAGCTGCCGCCACCGCCCAGACCGGCCGCGGCCTGCGTGACGGTCGCATTGACTGAGTACACGTCGGTGGTCGTTCCGGATTTGACGACGTCCATCGATGAGCGCGCCGTCACTCGCGCGATCGTTCGCAGCGACGCCTGGAGCGGAAGACGAAGCGTCTGCACTTGATCGGCAAAGACCGAGATGCCGGTGGTGGTCGAAGTCTCGAAGCCGTCCTTGGAAACGGTAATCGCATAGGTGTCGGGCGCGAGCGAGAGCATCGAAAAGCGGCCCGACGCGTCGGTCGTAACCGTTTCGGTCTGCGAAGGGCTGATTGCGGTGACGCGGGCGCCGGCGATTGGTCCCCCGCCGCTGCGGGCGACGGTTCCAGTAATCGAGCCGGTCGTTCCCGCGAACGCCCGCGGAGGCGCGACCACGCATCCGATTATGAGCGCAAGAACGAAGAGCGACAAGCTTGGGCGGCACCGTCCGCACATGCGAGCCCGTCATTCGCTGCGCCCCGCAAGAGGTCTTGTCCGCGGCCCCAAGAATTCCGCGGACAATGAGCACTATCGCGGGTTCTCGCGCGGTTCGGGCGCCACGCGGTGCGGAACTAACCTGCCTAGGTTGGCCGC
>JBEKRW010000226.1:0-5445 GCA_049517595.1 Candidatus Cybelea sp.
GGGTCCCAGGAGCAAGAAAACGCGCCGCCGGCAGCTAGCGTGTTAATAGGGCGCGTACCGCCATGCGCATATTCAACGACTGCACCGGAGTCTTCTGTGACGAACACGTCGCCGCTAGCGTCGGAGCACAGTCCGCGAGGGTTTGAAACGGACAAGTCCCCGACGAGCTGGGCTCCCGGGTAGGAGAAAACGAAAACGTCGCCGGGTGAAACCGCTACGTACAAAAGGTCGCCTGACGAGCTTGACGCCTTATGTGTCCGACTCTGCGTCGTCGCGCCCTGCGGCACAGGGCCTGCCGCGCCATCCCCAGCGCCCCCGCATCCGGCGAAGGCGAAAATAAGCGTAGTCGTCAATGCGGCCATAGCGCCCATGTGCTTCATCCAGTAATCCTCCCGGAGTCTAACGGTTCGACAGCCCGAAAGGTTCCCCGTCTTTCTAATTTCAAAGCACCGTCATAAGGAGGTAGCCATGGCCAACGTGGTTGTCGTTATCGGCGCGGGATCTATCGGGCAGACAATTGCTCGGCGTATCAGCGCCGGCAAGCACGTGTTGCTTGCGGATCTACACCGCGAACTCGCCGATGCGACGGCTAAGGTTGTGAGCGATGCCGGGTTTGATGTCAGCACCGCGCTGGTACTCGAGGAGTTTGGCAACATTATTGCCTCCGGCGGTTCTTGTGTCGTCGTCGCTTCGATGTCCGGGCACCGATTACCGGCATTGAGCGCGGAGCAAAATGAGGCTCTGCCGACAACGCCCACCGGAATCATTATCACGCCGCTCGCAAACGACGAATTGAACGGGCCTCGTGGCGACGGTACTGGTTCGGCGACCTGCCTCCAAAATGACCGTGCCTCATTGCACGTGAACGTAAATTACTTCGACCGCGTTGTTTCCGTAGCCCAAGCGATTCCACTTAGGGGCTTCCGGCTGCACGTTGCCGGCAGCATCGGTCGCACGAGCACGCAAGGTGTGCCTTCCGGGATCGCGCAGATCCCAAACGAACGACCACTCCTGCCATTGATAGGGACCCGTAGGAGGCTCCAACTCGGCCGCGCGCCAATCGCCTTCGCCGGTTAAGCACACATCGACGTTCGTGATCGGGCCACTTCCGGACCAGGCCTTTCCACGCACAGTGTGCGACCCGGGGCGTAGCGTAACGCCGTGAGCCGGGGCGATAATCTTGGCCCTCGGGCGCATCAGCGTGACTGGTTGGACGGAGCGATCGGGCCATTCGTAAACGTATTTGACAGTTTGAAACGTGCCTTCGAACGGCGTCGTTAAAACGTCGATTCGCGCCAACCACTTTACCGATGCTACGCCGTACCAGCGCGGCACGATGAGTCGAAAGGGCGCGCCATGGTCGGCGCTGAGGCGTTCGCCGTTCATCTCATAAGCAATCAGAATCTCAGCCGCCGGGTCGAGTGCGTGCTCGAGCGATAACGAGCGCGCAAAATGAATGTCGGTGTGCTCGTGGTACGAGCCATGATCGGCGCCCTGAAAGCTGACCGCGACCCCGTCAGCCGACGGTCCCGCTTTTTCAAGCACTTCGCTAAGAAGGGCGCCAGTCCAGCGGGCCGTTGAAACCGCGTTGCCGGCCCAAGGTTCCCCCACGGGGAGCGGCATCTGCCCGAGCCGGCCATTGCCGGCACACTCTAGCGTAACCGCGAGCTCTTTGCGGGGCATTGCGCACAAATCATCAAGCGTTAGCGTAAATGGATTCGCGACCGCGCCGCCGATCGAAACCCGGCCATCGTGCTCCGGAAGCGCGAAGTTTCCGCGGACAAAATGCAGGCTTGTTGGAGTGATCGGGGCTTCAAGCGCAGTTAATGGTGCCTCCGCATTGAAGGGCTCAGCGCGGACCGTAGTAAGGCGATTTGGCGAATCCATACCGCTCATTACGACGCCGGCACGCGCAGATGCTTTCAAAGGGCCGGTCTCGACTAAAGCAACGCTAAGTAGTTCGGTCCGTTCCGATACAGCCGGCCAGGGCGGCGACCAGGAGACTCTGCACGAACGAGCGCAACACGGCGGCATGGGTATTCGTTCGGTCGTTCTGCTGGCGTCGGTGGCGCTCGGAACCGTGGGAGCGGGCAGCGGCGAAACTCCGAGAGGAGAGTAAAATGAAACGTGTTCTCTTTATCGGTTTTGATCCCGCAACGGTGGACTTCTCCGATCCGGCGTTGCCGCCGGGCATGACCGCGGAGAAGATCCACGCTGGAGTCAACGTCGCGCTAGGCGAGTTCGCCGCGCGTGGCTGGAAGTCCGAGCTCTGCTTCATCAAACCGGACGAGACGGCGGTGCCGACGGTTGAACGCCACTTGGCCGGCGACCTCTACGACTGCGTAGTAGTTGGCGCCGGTGTCCGGCTACCACCGAGCCAGCTGGGCTTGTTCGAAGCGGTAGTCAACGCGATCCACCGTGCTGCGCCGCAAGCGGCCATCGCCTTCAACACTCGCCCTGACGATAGCGGCGCGGCCGCCGCGCGCTGGATTTGACAGCTGACGCCGAGCCCCAGACTTAGCGCGGAGGGCCTTTAGGCCCAGAACGCTGCGTTCTGGGCGTGGTCTGCCTGATAGAGGTGGACTTCGCGGACGCGTCCACCGGCTAGCGTGAAAATTAGGACCTCGCCCGACTTCAGCTTGCGGCCTTTTCGATCGCCGGTGACGTCGCAATGAACGAAGACTTTGTCGCCGGACGCTGCCATCGTCGATGGTATCGAGCGGAACGTGCCGCCCGTTTCTTGGCCTACCTGCGCGAACATTGCGAAGATCGCATCGCGGCCGTCGTAATTTCCCGCAAGTATCCCGGTCGGATCGCCGCGCCATTTGGCGTCAGCATCAAACAGTTCGTTCAGCCCTTCCATATCAGAAGCGGCGAATGCCTCGAATCCCTTTTTAACGCGGTCGACGTTGTCGATTTCGGCGTGGCTGGAAGTCATAAATCTTTTCCTTCAGACTCCGATTGTGTCCAGCTGAGAATTAATAGATTTCACGGCCGCCTCAATGGACGCTCCGTTGCCGGAGTCAGCAGCAGCGGCTTTGTCGAGTTGGTTTTGCCAAGCGAGGAGCGCGGGCTTGCCGCCTTCCGTGGCTCGCTCCATCCACGTGTCGCTGGTCCTCACCTTGCGGCAAGCGTTCTGTTTGGCCCAATCCCCACCGATCCGCCGCCCGAGCGTAGTAAGCTGGGCGGCCACCGCGGCGTTTGCGCTTGCGTCGGTGACGTGCACGAGGATCTTTTGACTATCCGGGAACCAGCCGGCGTACTCCCGTGTGCCAAAATAAAATGCGTGCACCTGGCCCCAATACTTGTTCCAACTCTGCCACTCGCCCTCACATTCGTCTGCCTGCCAAACCGCATGGAAGGAGTCTTTCCATGAGTCGAGGGCCGCGGCATCGTCGGCAAGACAGCAGGCCCTTGCGATGAGAAAGATCGCGAACGCAATTGGTAGTGCGCGCAGTATTTGCGGCGCTCTGTATCGTGAGATCGACATGGAGGGCTTTGGTTCTGCGCCGGCGTCCGCTTTCCCGGGGATTCCCATCAACCTGCTTCGGGCGCGAAGGCCTGCGACGGGGGGGCGCGCAAATGTACGGCTCGGCGTGGAATTGTTGCGGTTTTCCGATCTCGAATGCCACTATGGGGCACGCGAAGTATTCTCGAGTGTTAGTGGAGTTTTCAACCACGGGGAACGCATTGGCCTCGTAGGCCCCAACGGCGCGGGGAAGTCGTCGCTCTTGCGTCTCCTCGCCGGCGTCGACGGGCCATTCGGCGGCACCGTCATACGCGCGAAAGGGTTGAAGCTCGGGTATCTTGCTCAGGGCGTTGCCGACGAGACCGACTCTACGCTGCAGAACCTCGTCGACGCCGCGCTGGCTCGAGCGACGCATGAAGAGTGGGGCGCGCGCAACAAAGCGCTGCGCACCATGCTCTCCGCATTCGGCTTCGCGCCAACGGAATACGATCGTCCGCTGCGCTCGTTTTCAGGCGGCCAGCGAGCGAAGGTCGCATTAACGCACGTGCTGATCGACGAGCCCGACTACCTGATTCTCGACGAACCGACTAACCATCTCGACGTCGCAACGGTTCGCTGGCTAGAATCGTTCGTGTCCAACGATTCCCGCGGCTATATCGTCGTTTCGCACGACCGCTACTTTCTCGACCGGATCGCTACGCGCGTCTGGGAGATCGAGCGAGGGCGCTTCCACCCCTACGCACCCGAACGGCCCGCATACACCGCCTACGTGGCAGCGAAAGAAGCGCGGCTTGAAGCGGAGCGGCGCGAGTACGAAACCTTCGTCGTCGAACGCGACAAGCGGCGCAGAACGATCGCCGGCCTGCGAGCGACGCACACGTCCTCGGATTACAGCCAGGTGCGCAGCCGCGAAAAGCAGCTGGCGCGCATCGAAGCGGCGACGCGAGCCGCGTCTCCGGCGGCGCCCGAACGCCAAATTTCCGTCCGCCTGCGCCCCTCGCGGCGCGCCGGCAGCGGGTTCGCCTTCGAAGCCAAGGGCCTGAGCAAAGCGTACGATCAACAGCTCTTCAGCGGACTAGCGATAGACGTCGGCCGCGGAGAGCGCCTCGGCATCGTCGGTCCAAACGGCTCCGGAAAGTCGACGCTTCTGAAGATACTTACCGGCGCAGTGCAACCGGATTGCGGATCGGTCGCGTTCAATCCCGCGACGCAAGTCGCATACTTTGCCCAGAACTCGCACGATCAACTCGACGTACAGGAGAGCGCGCTCGCAGCCGTATTGGACGGCGCTGCATTGACCCCACAGGAGGCGCGCGCGCTGCTCGGCCGCATGCGCATCAGCGGCGACGCCGCCGACAAAGCCGTGCGCGATTTTTCCGGGGGCGAGCGGCGCCGGATCATGCTGGCACGACTGATGGCACGCGCGGCCGACGTCTTGCTGCTCGACGAGCCGACCAACGATCTCGACATCGACAGCCGCGAAGCACTCGAAAGCGTCTTATGCGACTACGAGGGGACGATCGTCGTCGTCTCGCACGATCGCTATCTTCTATCGCGCTTGTGCGATCGGGTACTGTGGATCGAACGGGGCGCGTGGGGACTCGTCGACGGCGGTTACGACGTGTACGAGGCGGCCCAGCGCCAAGGCGTCGCGTCAAACGCCGTTGCGCGTTCGCTCGCAGCTAAAGGGACAGATCGAGCGAGCCGAGCGAGAAATCGAAGGCCTCGATGCGCGCATCAACGAGATCGAGCTTCTCTTCGAGTCGCCCGAGACCTATACCGACGCCGCCCGATCCAAGGCGTTGAGCGAAGAACTCGCCGGACTGAAAATGCGCAGCCGGGAGCGCGTCGTCCAATGGGAAGCGTTGCTGCATCAACTCGAAGAAGCGACGGCTATGTAAGGGCTCGCGGCGCGCTTCCTCTCCTACCTCTGTTCCGTAATCGACTTCCGGCGAGTCGCACTCGAGCGCCTCTTG
>JBEKRW010000227.1:0-4481 GCA_049517595.1 Candidatus Cybelea sp.
CCACGGCTTGGATGCCCAGCGTAATGAGGGGACGGCAATCTCGCACGACCCGTCCTTCGCTCGTCGCGATCCATACTTCTTGGATCTCGTCGACGACCTGCGCGTTCACCGCGATGATGCGAGGATCGTAGCGGCGCGCGGTGCCGTCGGCGCGCTGCAGCAGCGCGGCATAGCGCGCGCCGTCGATGGCGGTGTCGAGGTCGCAATCGTAGAGCTTCGGTACGCTCTCGCCGTGAAGCTGCGCGGCACCGACCTTTCCCGATGGCGCCGTGCGCGCGATCAGAGACGCCGAGTCGGCCGCTTCCATCAATGCTTCGGTGCTTAAATCGTCGGAGCTTGCGAAGCCGGCCGATTCGCCGACGACCACACGCACGCCGACGCCAAGCGTCACGCCGTACGTTGCGTCGTGGATCCGGCCGTCTTGCAGCCGGTAGCTCACCGTTCTCCGCCGCTCGCAAAAGACGTCGGCGTATTCGCCGCCGCGCTGCAACGCGCGATCGAGCAATCGTGAAAGCAGAGACTCGTCGAACACTATTGTGCGAACCCTTCCTAATACTCGACCAAACGGTCGACGGCACGAACTATTGAGGCATCGGGATCGGCGGGAGATCCGTCGATCAGAAACGCGAATGCGACGCGGCCGTGGTGCAGGGTCGAGACATAGCCGGCGAGCGACGAGACATTCGAAAGATGTCCGCTCTTGGCCCGAACCCGGCCAAGGGCGGTTGTGAAATCATAATCGGCGAGCGTTCCATCGCGCCCACCGCGGGGAAGTAAGCTATAGAGCAACGGCTCTTCGGCAAGCAGGAGCCGGGCTACTGTGATGGCCGCCACGCGATTGTTGCGTGAGAGCCCGCTGCCGTCGAAGAGCCGCAAGCCCGGCGACGGAACTCCTAGGCGCGTCAAAAAGAGCCGTTCGGCGTCAACGCCGCCGTCGTCGCTGGATTCGCCGGTCACTGCCTCGCCGATGGTTCGCAAGAGCTGCTCGGCGTAATGGTTGTCCGATACGAAGAGCATGTGCCCTTCGAGCTCCCGCAAAGGCGCGGATTTATGGTCCCAGAGCACCACCGTGCCCAGCGGAGCGGCGCCGATGCCCGGCGGCGCCGAAACCAAAACTCCGCGCGCCCGAAGCATCGCCTGAGTTCGGCCTGCGACATAGCGTTGCACGTCTTGCATCGGCGTCCAGACCGGCTGTCCGTCGTCGGAAGACTCGACGGTATCGCCGTCGAGCGAGATCGCGCTGGTCGGCACGGCATAATCTTGCCCGGCGTCGTCGGCACCCCAGTGCGGGTTATACGCGGGTCCGCTCATCGCGCTCGCATCCACCACGACGCTGCCGTCGATCCGGCGCAACCCCGACCGCAAGAGCACGGCGATGCCGTTGCGGACATCCGACGACTGCAGCGACGGATCGCCGGAGCCGGCCAGCCAGAGATTTCCGTCGAGCACGCCGTCGCCGGCCGGTTCCCGAGCGACGAAAATCGTGTGGTAACGATAGTTTGGACCGAGCGCATCGAGCGCACTCGCGGCAACGATCAGCTTTTGAACCGAAGCGGGCGCCACGGCATCGCTTGAGCGATCGTCGTAAATCATTTCGTTATCGGGAGCCACGACGGCCAGACTCCAGCTTTCGGCGCCGTCGAGCGCCGGCGCGAAGGCGCCTCGCAAAGCCGTGCCGAGCGCGAGCCGTTGCGAGTTGGTCCAGAGCGGTGCCTGGGTCGAGATCAGCGCGACCGTCGTCGGAGGCTCTGCCGAAACGCCGTGCCCGAGCGCGCCGCCGCCGCGTCCGTCGTTCCAAAGCCAAGCCGCTAGCGTCGCCAGCGTGACGATCAGAGCGAACGCAAAGACGCGGCCCTTACGGACGCGCGAGCGCTTCGATCTTCTCCTGTAGCCTACGCTGGTCTTCACGTAACTCATCAATGTCCTCGCGCATGCCTTTGACCTGCGCTGGTATCTTCGCCGCCGCGCGAATTCGGATTGCCGCCTCCATCGCGTCGCGACGCATTCGTCCGTCGACAGCCTGTTGAGCGATACGGTCGAGTCCCGGCAAAAGGCGCACATCCGAGAGCGATTCGGCGGCAATAATAGCGTCGAGCGCTACCATGAAGCTGGGATCGTCGATTCGCTCTTCGAGTTCGTCCACTACGCGCGTACGGTCCTCTTCCACGAGCGCGCCGATTCGCCCCAACGCCGTCGTTGCGGCTCGGCGCAGGCCTTCGCTGCGTTCCAGACGCAAGGCATCGAGGATTGGTGCCATCGCTCGCGCGTCGGCCAGCTCGGCGAGCCCGAGAACCGCGCCGGCTTCCACCGTTCCATTCCAAGTCGTCCGCTTCACCGCGGCTGAGAGAACGTCAAAGGCGCGCGCATCCCGCGTCTTACCCAGGGCGTGAAGTGCGGCGGCGCGCACGAAATAGGAAGTGTGATTCGCCGCGGTCTCGATGAGCGCGGTGGCTGCGTCAGCCTCGCGGAAACCGCCAAGCGCTCCCGCCGCAGCGCGGACGACTTTTGGATGCCGGTGCGCGAGTGCCGAAATAAGAATCGCGCGAGCCCACGGCGCGCGCGTCGCGCCGATCGCGAAGGCCGTCTCGGCCAGGACGCCCCAAAACAACTCGAGCTCGAATGCCGACGCGATTGCCTCACGCGCAACGCGGCCGCCGTCTTTAGCAAGTTCGCGCCCGGCTCGGATGCGGGCAACGACGTCGGGATCGGCTCGCAGCGCTGCCGCCGCGAGTTCGGCGCCCAAACGGTAGCGCACGTCGGCCAAGAGAAACGAGCCAGGGTCGAACCGGAGCAATTTTGGTTCGAAGTCGAGCGGCACGGCGATCGTCTCGTGCTGCCGTTCGATGCTGACCCGTACGCGTCGTTCGCCGCTCACCGGGTCGCGCGCCGGTTGCGCGGGCAGTGCCGCCGCGTCAGGTGCAAAGCCGATCTCGACATCGAAGAAATATGCTGGATGGTCTGCATCGACCGTTTGCTTCTGGTCGATCGTCAGCGTGGCGACCCGCCGCTCGGCGTCCCACGCCATGGAAACCTGGAGCTGCGGGTGGCCTGCGCGAAAGACCCACTGATTGAAGAATCGCCGCAAATTCCGCCCCGTTTCGGCTTCGATCGCGCGAATCAAATCGATCGTCTCAACGGACCGCTGGGCGTTATCGGCGACATACCGCCCGATCGAGCGCCAGAAGCGGTCCTCACCCAACTCGCCACGCAACATGTGTAAGACGGTAGCGCCTTTTTGATAGAGATGCCGGTCGAAAATTTCGATCGGGTCGCGGTAGACGTTGCAGACGATTGGCCGCCGGTACCGATGCGCGTCCTCGCGAAGGTACGCGGTCAAACATTGGAAGATATCAAAGAGGTACTCGTCGGAGCCGAGGTCCGCCTCGCGCCAGATGGCCTCCATATACGTCGCGAAGCCCTCGTTGAGCCACGCGTGCGCCCAATCGCGGCAGGTTAGCAGGTCGCCAAACCACTGATGCGCGAGCTCGTGCGAGACTAATGGGTCGCTCGAAAAATCGACGTGCGCGACTTCATCGTGAAGGGTTCGATCCGTCTGCGTCGTCGCTGCGGTGTTTTCCATGCCGCCGAAAATGAAGTCGGATACGGCGATCTGCGAGTAGCGCGTATACGGATAGGCCACGCCGAGCCGCTCTTCGAACCGTTCGATCATCTGCGGCGTCTTGCCGAAGGCCCGTTCCCCTTCGTCTTCGCGGCCGGGCAGCACGTAGTAAAAGACCGGGACGCCGTTTCGCCCCGCCTTTCCTTGCTCGACCTCGACGAACGGGCCGGCGACCATCGTCATCAGGTACGTACTGTGCGGCACGTCCTGCCGGTAACGAAAGACGGTGCGCTCGCCCTCGTCTCTGCGCTCCACCAGCTCGCCGTTGCCAAGCGCGAACATACCTTTGGGAACGACGATCGTCGTCGTCGTGCGCTGCTTCTCGGTCGGATAGTCGAAGCACGGAAACCAATAACGAGCGTATTGATCCTGGCTTTGCGTCCAGACGTGAGTTATTTTTTCGGGATGCTCCGGGGTGGGCTTGATAAAAAACAGCCCCGCTCGGGGTTTGGACGCGCGATACTCGATGGCTATCGCAATACGCTCGCCGGGCGCAATCGGCGCCGGCAAATCGATATCGAGCTTCCCGTCACTTGCGGCAAACTTGGCGGCCGGCTCCACTCGTGAGATCTCGAGATCGACGGCGTCGAGCGTTAGGCGCGAAACCGGTTCGTCGAGCGCGCGAACCGTCAGCGTGCAGATTCCGTCGAGCGACTCGTTGTCGAAATCCGGCTCCAGGTGCAGATCGATATGTTCGACGGCAACGATCTTATCGGGCCCGTAGTGAGGACGCGCGCCGGGCAAGGCAAACGCCTGATGTTCTTCTTTGTCGTCCCGCAGCATCCAGCCGGGCTTACGAGCCGAGCATACGTTTGTCCTGTACCTCGAAGCGTCCAGTCACTCCGCGGCGGTTTGCAGGCCG
>JBEKRW010000228.1:0-4476 GCA_049517595.1 Candidatus Cybelea sp.
CAGCATCGGCGACGTCTTCAACTACAGCCAACAGCCACGCTCGTTCACCGTGATCTCGTCGAAACACGACGCGAAATACTTCATCACGCACGCCGAGCGGTTCTCGCGTGGCGACCAGGAATGACCGAGCTAAATCAGGGCTTCCCTACGGTGCGTTAGCCGCGACGGCCCGATAGGCGGCAACTTCGTCGGACATGATCTTTTCGGTCATGACGAACTTGCCGCCGGCGCGCCCCTTGATCGTCCATGTTTCGTACGCTTTCGAAGCAAACTTGTTAAATCCGCGGTTCGGAATCGACGCCAGCGTCCTGTAGCGATAGAGATTGTACTCCTCGCCCTGCGTCAGTCCCGAAACCCTAACGGTCAGCACGAGCGGTTCCGCCTTCGGGCGCTCGCTGGATCCTTGCGCGATCTGCGGAAGCTCGTAGTTGATATTCGTCGTCACCCGCACCGGGAGCCTCTCGTTGTCCCCATCCTGGACGCCGAGGATCGCTATGCCGAAGTCCCGGTTATCGTCGGTGAGCGAGTAGATGGCCCCCACATGCGCGTTGGCTTCCCGCCGGTTTTTTTGAAACGCCCCGAAAGCATAGCTAAAATAGTACTTTGCCTCGCGCCGGCTCGAGCTCCACTCTCCGTTGTCGCTGAACGTGATTGCATCGTCGGGAAAATAGCCGCGTTCGTCGCCCGGATGGTACGACGCGATGCCGATGACCGGAACGATATGGTCGTATTGCGGCGAGCCGGCATTCGGCTTGCGATTGCCGTAGAATCGAAACTGATTCATGTAAATCCCTAGGGCAACCGGGCGCCCGAGCAGGACGTTCCCCTTGACCCATTCCAGAAAATCATCGGTGCTGCGGTTGAACTTTCCCGTCCTCGCAATCGCGCGCAAATGCAGGTTCTCGGCAGCGCGTAGCGCGTTGACCCCCAGCAGCAACTGGCTCCGGTAGCGGTTCTGCGGTACGTCGTCGGCCGCGGCGCGCGCGTCGTATTGCGAAACGTATTGGCCGTAGTACAGCCCAGCGCTTATTTCGGAGACCTCGCCGCAATAGCCGTAGTTGTGATTCCACTGATAACGCGGCCCGATATCGTTGCGCCAGTGGTGCAACGAGCGGGCGGCTTGGTTCGTCGTTGCTGGGGATACCGCTGGGAGGGACTTCATCTGGCCGCCGCAGGCCGTTATCGCGGCCAGCAGCGTTAGGATAGAGATACCCCCAAACCGCTTCATGAAGCCTCTCCTCGCGTTTTGCTTCCGAGCGTGACGAGCGCCAACGCGGCGACGGCCGCCAGCGCCACCATGTTCGAAATGAAAGTAAAGCGGTCGTTGAGCGTCATAGAGGCGGCTGACATTACGGCGCCCCCACCGCCGCCGATCAGCCTCTCCATGATCGCACCCGCGAGCATCGCTCCGGCGACAAACAGGCCGACGAACGCCCACGTGATTCGCTCGGGAAACGATTTGCGGTAGATCGCGATCAGCGGCAGAATCAGCAGATCCCCATAAATAAAGGTCGTGTTGGCGCCCAACGGGATTCCGGCGTTGGCAAGATATCGCGCTACCGGCACGTTGCCCATCGAACAGACGAAGGTCGCGACCGCGATCAGCAGCCCGACGATCAGAAGCAGTACGTAGCCGATAAACGGCACGGAGCCGACCGCGCGCAGCGCGGCGGCGAGTGCGCCCGAGGGAACGAGCGCCGCAGCAAAGCCCGCGATCAGATAGCCGACGATCAGCTCCGTGCGAAGCATGCGTACGTCGGCGAGCGCCGTCGACGCGACCGCGCTCCATCCTCGTTTTTGCGCCCCCCCGCCATGGTGATGCTCGCAGCCCTCGCCCGTGTCATCCTGAGCTTGTCGAAGGACGTCGGCCTGCGCGGCGGCCACGTACTCGTGTTGCAGCCGCGCGAGCTGCCGGTTGCCGAAGAACAGCGAGAGCCCCAGCGTCACCACGGCGATGATGATAACGCCGCCGAAGAACTCCGCGAAGGCAAACCGCCACCCCAGCAGCGACCAAAAGAGAATCAGAATCGCAACGTTCATATTGGTAGACGAGATGAGGAACGCAAAGACCGAGCGGATGTCGGCACCGCTGCGATAGAACCCGCGCGCGGCGGCGGCTGCTCCGTACGAACAGGATGACGAAATTACGCCGAAGCCGGCGCCGTACAGCAGCCCTCTGAGCCCGGGCCCCAAGTAACGCTCCATCGTCGCCGGCGTCAACATTACTTGCACGATCGCAGAGATGAGAAAGCCGAAGATCAGGCCGAACAGGCTATCCCAAAAAAACATCGCGGCTTGGAGGATGCCCGCCGCGAGCGCGTGGGCGAGACTAACCGCCAACGGAAACCGGTGCGTGGCCGAAGAGCGGGGGAATAAAATGGCCGGCGAGAAACGCGAGCGCGAAGACGGCGCAACCGTACATCGCCACCTCGACGCCTTTTCCGATTGGGCTTCGCTCGCTGAGCGTTCCCGCGAAATAGCCGACGGCGAAGAGGCCCATGAGGGCAAAAAGCAACGACGTAAGAGTCGACGCGAAAACCGACAACGGCAGCGTGAAAGCTAGGATCGGAAGCAGCGAACCGAAGGCAAACGAAGCGCTCATTGCAAAAGGCCCTCGCAACAGGTCCGTGTTCTCGGCTTCGCGCGGATCGATGCCGAACTCGTCGCGCACCATCTCGTAGAGGTAGATTTCGGGATGCTGCGTTAATCGCTTGACGATCATCTCCGCTTCTTGTGCGCTGAAGCCTTTGAGCTTATAGTACGCCACTTGTTCGGTGAACTCGCCCTGTGGATCGGCGGCCATCTCGCGTTTCTCCATGTCGATGGTGGCCTGCACGACCTCGCGCTCGGCCTTCCGCCCGAGATACTCCCCGACGCCCATTGAAAGTGCGCCGGCAAATAACGCGAGAAAGCCGCTAATGAAGACGGCGCTCCGGTCTCCCTCGGCGACCCCAACGCCGGTAATAATTCCCAGCGTCGTCAGGATGCCGTCCTGCATTCCGAAAACTATTTCACGAATGCTGCGGCGTTTCTCGAGGGTCCGGCGCTGCAATGTGTCGGGAATTCGCGGCTGGACCTGCTGCCAGCCAGGCACGTCCTCGACGACGTTCTGGACGGGCGGCTTCAAATCCGACGCGTTGCTCGACTCCGTCATAAAGCAGACCTTGACGCCTCCCTCGCCGAAGTCCTCGCCATGGCCAGATCACTCTCGACATTGGCCGCCGTCGCCGGCCTTCTTTCCGCGACGCTCCTGCCCGCCGGCGCAACGAGTTGGCCGGTCTTTGGATTCGATCCGGCTCGCAGCGGATTCAACACCGCCGAACGCACGCTGACCGTCGGTAACGTCCATCGTTTGCGCGAGCGGTGGCAAATCTCGCTTGGCACCATCGCCGATTCGACGCCGATTCTTCTCGACAAAGTCCAGGTCGGTCGAGCTGCGGTCCCGATGCTCTTTCAAACGACCACCAGCGGCGTGACGCTCGGCATCGACGCGAACTCCGGCAAAATCGTCTGGCGTTTCACGACGCACGGCTCGACGGTTACCGATTCCACCCCGGCCGCAGACCCATCGGGCACCAGCATCTACGTCCCGGGGATTGACGGTAAGGTGCACAAGGTCTCGGCCGCCAAGGGCCGCGAGGAGCACGCGCCCGGCTTTCCGGCGAGGATCACGCGGTTGCCCCTGACGGAGAAAGACGCATCGCCGCTCAACGTCGCCAACGGCTATCTCTACGCGGTAACGTCGGGCTACTACGGCGACGCACCGCCGTATGACGGCCACGTCGTCGCCGTCAACTTGAGCACCGGCAAAACGACCGTGTTCAACTCGCTCTGTAGCAGCTATCATAAGCTGATCAGGGCGACCACGTGCTCGCAGCAGCGCTCGGGCATCTGGGGGCGCGGCGGCGCCGTCGTCGACCCCGACTCGTCGATGGGCGGCCGGATCTACGCGGCAACCGGAAACGGCCAGTTCGATGCGGGATCGGGGGGCGATAACTACGGCGACTCGCTGTTGTCGGTCAGCCAAGATCTCTCGACTCTGCTGGGCAGCTACACGCCGAGTGACTATCAGCAACTCGAAAACGGCGACACCGACTTGGGAAGCTCGTCGCCGGGAATATTGCCGGATCAAGCGACGAGCCAGACTCCCTACATGATCATCGAAGGCGGTAAGGACGCGATCCTTAAGCTGCTCAATCGCGCGGCCCTCCCCGGCGTCGGCGGCGAGTTGCAGACGGTCGATCTACCTGGCGGGCTCTTCTCGGCCCCGGGCATCTGGACGCAGGGATCGGGCAATCCGTGGGTCTTTCTCGGATTCAGCAACGAGGTTATGGCCTATCAGCTGCAGACGAACTCATCGGGCATCAGCCGGCTTGCAAGCGTTTGGAGCGCGAACCCCGGCGGCAGTCGCGGTGAGGGCTCGTCGCCGGTCATCGCCAACGGTATCGTCTTCGTCGCCTTCGACGATGCGCTCGT
>JBEKRW010000229.1:0-4474 GCA_049517595.1 Candidatus Cybelea sp.
CGTGGATCTTGTCGTCGACTAAGTGCGCGAGCTTGAGCATGTAGATCAAGCCAACGGTGATCGGCCGAGAGAAACGTTCGCCGCTGCGACCGTCGCGCAGCCAGGTCTTGCCGTCGGCCGGAAGACCGGCGTCCTGCAGCCATTCGGCAATATCCTCGGCATGCGCGCCGTCGAAGACCGGCGTTGCCACGCTCAAGCCGAGCATGCGCGCCGCCCAGCCCAGGTGCGTCTCCATGATCTGTCCTAGGTTCATGCGCGACGGCACGCCGAGCGGGTTGAGCACGATGTCGACGGGCGACCCATCCTCCATATACGGCATATCCTCTTCCGGCAGCACTTTGGCAATGACGCCCTTGTTGCCGTGACGGCCCGCCATCTTGTCCCCTTGGAGAATCTTGCGCTTCTGCGCAACGTAGACGCGCACCAGATGGTTGACGCCGGGCGAAAGCTCGTCGCCGTTTTCGCGCGAGAAGACCTTGACGTCGATGATCTTGCCCTTCTCGCCGTGAGGAACTTTCAAACTCGTGTCGCGAACTTCGCGAGACTTCTCACCGAAGATCGCGCGCAGAAGCCGTTCCTCCGCGGTCAGCTCGGTTTCGCCCTTGGGCGTAACCTTGCCGACGAGGATGTCCTCGGGCCGCACTTCGGCACCGATGCGAATGATGCCGCGCTCGTCAAGATCCTTGAGCGCGTCTTCGCCGACGTTGGGAATGTCGCGCGTGATCTCTTCGGGGCCTAGCTTCGTGTCGCGCGCTTCGCATTCGTATTCCTCGATGTGAATCGAGGTAAAGCGATCCTCTTTGACCATGCGCTCGCTGATCAGGATGGCGTCTTCGTAGTTATAGCCTTCCCAGGGCATGAATGCCACGAGCACGTTCTGTCCCAAAGCTAGCTCGCCCTGATCGGAAGACGGTCCGTCGACGAGCACCTGACCGGCCTCGACGTCGTCGCCGACGGCCACGATCGGGCGCTGGTTGATGCACGTTCCGGCGTTGCTGCGCACGAACTTGAGCAGATCGTAGGTCTTGTCGATTCCCTCGGCGTTTCGCACGGTAACGCCTTTAGCATCCACCGCCGTAACGGCGCCGGCTTCATCGGCAATCAACAGGCTCCCCGAGTCTTTGGCGGCGCGATACTCCATCCCAGTGCCGACGATCGGCGCGTCGGGGCGCAGCAGCGGCACGGCCTGACGCTGCATGTTGGCACCCATCAACGCCCGGTTGGCATCGTCGTGTTCCAAGAACGGGATCAGGGCCGTCGCAACCGAGACGATCTGCTTGGGCGACACGTCCATCAGTTGAACGCGCCCAGCCGGCTCTTCGATATACTCCTCGGCATAGCGGCAGACGACCGAGTCGGCGGTGATCCTTCCACTCGGCGCGTCGACCGGCGTGTTGGCCTGCGCGATGATGTATTCGTCTTCGCGATCGGCGGTGAGATAGACGATCTCGTCGCTGACGATTCCCTCGCGCACGACGCGATAGGGCGTCTCGATGAAGCCGAACCGGTTGACCCGCCCGTAGGTCGCCAGCGAACCGATCAATCCGATGTTTGGGCCTTCTGGCGTTTCGATCGGACAAATGCGGCCGTAGTGCGAGTGATGGACGTCGCGTACTTCAAAGCCCGCGCGTTCGCGCGAGAGGCCGCCAGGCCCGAGTGCCGACAAGCGTCGCTTGTGCGTCAACTCCGCCAACGAGTTGGTCTGGTCCATGAACTGTGAAAGTTGCGACGAACCGAAGAACTCTTTGATCGCGGCAACGACCGGCCGAATGTTGATCAGCGCCTGCGGCGTGACCGTCTCGATGTCTTGTACGGTCATCCGCTCGCGCACGACGCGTTCCAGGCGCAGCAAGCCCACGCGGAACTGGTTCTGCAGGAGCTCACCGACCGAACGCACGCGGCGATTGCCGAGGTGGTCGATGTCGTCCTTGGGCACGACGCCCGTCGCGACTTTGATCAAACGCCGAATTACGGCCACCATATCGCCGCGCGACAGGCATTTCGCAGTTATCGCCGGCATCTCGAGCCCCGCATCGGCGTATTCGTCGATCACGACGTTCGGACGCTCCACCCGGGCGTCGACGTCAGGATTCTCGATGCGGTAATGGAATTTGCCGTTGAGCTTGTACCGGCCTACTCCCGCTAGATCGTAGCGTTTCTCGTCGAAAAAGAGTGACTCCAGAAGCTTCTCGGCATTCTCGGCATTCTCGGGTTCGCCGGGACGCAGCTTCTTGTAGATCTCCTTGAGCGCATCCTCGCGGGTCTTGATGTCTTTGTCCTTCTCGATTGAGTTGCGAACCAGTGGACTGTCGTCGAAAAGGCGTAGAATCGCCTCGTCGGTCTCCCAATCGAGCCCGAGGTCGGGGCGAGAGAGCGCGCGGATGAAGGTCGAGACGTAGATCTTGCGATTCTTGTCGATGCGAACGCCGATCGTACCCTCAGTCTCGTCGTTCTTCGTACCGTTGTCGGTCTCGAACTCGATCCAGGCACCACGATTCGGGATGATCGTAGCGTTGTACGTCGGGCGCGAGTTCGTGTCGACGTCTTGGCTGTAATAGACGCCCGGCGAACGCACCAGCTGGCTCACGATCACGCGCTCGGCGCCGTTGATCATGAAAGTGCCCTTGTCCGTCATGAGCGGAAAATCGCCCATGAAGATCTCTTGGTCGGGGATACCTTTGATTTCGCCCGATTCGGCGGTAATCAAACGAACGCGCACGCGAAGCGGCGCGCTGTAGGTCATATCGCGCTCGCGACACTCCTCGATCGAATACTTGGGCTCGCCCAACGAATGCTCGCCGAACTCCAAAATTAGATTGCCGGTGAAATCCTTGATGGGCGAAATCGAGGCGAAGGCCTCCGCGAGACCTTCAGTCTTAAACCAATTGAAGCTCGCCTTCTGCAGCTCGATGAGGTTGGGGACCTCGAGCACGTGCGGGATTTTGCCAAAGGAAAGCCGCTCGCGCTTGGGCCCAGGCTCCGGGCTCTGCTCGACCGTGAACGCTCCGGTCGGCATCGGGAAGGTGGCGGGCATGGCGTTCGATGTGCCGTTTCCGTCCATTCCGATCTTCGTCGAGGCAGTAGATCGCCTCGACCTGCCCTTGGTGTCGCCCGAGCTTTTCGCTGGGGACTTCGGAGCTGTCGTCTTCGCCATTACTCTCTTTCTCGGTGGATAAATGATAAATAAACGATTGCAGGTCTGCTACTCGCCGCAGGGCACACCAAAAAGACGAAACACGGGCTCCGCTTACCGGAGGTGTCTCGCCCTTCTTTTTGTGGCAGCTATCAAGCGCCCCGGGGCATAGGGCTCGAGTTTATCACCCGTCGCCGGGAGCGTCAAGGAGTCCTGCCAGAGGGTAGTGGGTCAATTAGACTTTTGTCGGCGGCTTACGGAGTAGCAGCCACATACTGAGAATAAAGACCGCCGGGCAAACGATCGCGAGCAACGTCCACACGGGGAAGGCAAGACGAAATTGGACGAACCAGGTCGGCATTGCTATGATTATCCCATGCCTAAACGCTCAAGGAAAGCTCCGGGCGATTACAACGTGAACGCCGCCCGCATCGTGGCGATCGCCACAGGTACCGAACCCCCTAAGCCTAGCAAACCCGTCAAGCCGCCAGCCCCTAAGAAGAACCCTCATGCCGTCGCCCTTGGTCGCAAGGGCGGCAAGGTTGGCGGCAAGGCTCGCGCTAAGGCGCTAACCGCTGAGGAGCGCCATTCGATCGCGGTTAAGGCCGCTAGGGCGCGATGGGGAATGGTGGACGAGGAATGACGCGCACCTGCCAAGTCGTCAAAGCGCTACCGTCGCTGGAGGCGACGATTCTTTTAACGTCACCATTCAAGGCTGGCGACGGAAACGAAGATTATCTATGCGGTTCGTGCGGGAGCCTGGTCGTGAGCGGCTTCGACCTTACGCGTCCGCATAAGTATTTCGCGAACAAGTTTGGCTTCTTCATCACCTGCAGCGAGTGTACCGCCTACAACCAGGTGGTCCGTCCGCGTGTTTCTTAGCACATGGCGCACCTCGCCAACATAAGGGCCAGGGTCTAGACGTACAGGCGGGGTGTCCATTCGGTCAACGCCGCCGAAAACGTTCGGGTTAGGCGCTAGAACGAAATGCTGAAGCGCACGCTGTAGCCAGCGCCTCAACGGCCTGCCGCCCTTTCATTTCGCACGTTGCGCTAGAATATAAGGTGCTATGGGTGCGATCGTCAAGCGCCAAAATAACCTTGAATGCAAGAGCGTAAATGCTTGATTATGCTTGAGCGGTGAAGTACAATATAAGCATGAATCGTTTACCGTTAGCACAACGCGCACAGGTTCTCGGCGCTCTTTGCGAAGGCGCGTCAATTCGCGCTACCGTCCGCATGACGGGCGTGGCGAAGAATACGATCGTGAAGCTGTTGGCGGACGTAGGTGATGCTTGCGACGAGTATCAGAACGCAACCCACCGCGACCTTAAGTGCAAGC
>JBEKRW010000230.1:0-4368 GCA_049517595.1 Candidatus Cybelea sp.
GCTGAGTATCTTTCGCCAGAAGCAGGCTTGTGAGTGCAGCCATTGCACGGCAGCTTATTTCAACTGAAGGGTCGGCAGCGTTCCTGCCAACCGCGCTGCACGCTTCCGATGCAAGATCCAAAGCCTGGTCGACGCCGCCATTGTCGACGAGCAGTTCCGCCTTGAGAAGCAGCGCCTCGGCCAGTGCGATGGAAACCCGAGTTCCGAGGCTCCCGTCAGTCCGCGGACGCAGCCGCATGATACTGTGCTCTGCGAGGTCGTCGGAGAGCTTCCAGTTCCCAGCACCCATGGCCACGCCGGCGACGGCGAGGTCGGCCTCGACGCGTTGTAAATCGCCGTCCACCGTCGCTCGTTCGGCTAGTATCTTCGCGATGCCGGCATGATGATAAGCCGGCGCGGACAGGTCGGCGTCCCGATACACCCTGGCAAGTCGCACCTCGACCGCCCCGCGTTGCTCGGGAGGCCCGACGTCGGCGGCAAGCCGCTCGAGGATCTCCGCCGCCGCTTGCCAGTTACCGCCGTTCTCAAGAGCTTCGGCCAATGAAAAGCGGACGTCGAACGCATCGGGCGCGACGGCGAGGACCGGCTTCGCGAGCACCCCGGTAAGAAGCC
Organism: Candidatus Cybelea sp.; assembly: GCA_049517595.1. Classification (GTDB taxonomy): domain Bacteria; phylum Vulcanimicrobiota; class Vulcanimicrobiia; order Vulcanimicrobiales; family Vulcanimicrobiaceae; genus Cybelea. The sequence goes on from JBEKRW010000230.1 coordinate 613, forward strand.
GATCCGCGATCGTGCTTAGCGCGGTTCGTCGCTCCCGAAAGAGGTGTCGCTCGGAGACATGCAGCGACGTTGCGACTTCGCAATGGCGCTCGCGCTTGACGTCGCAGCGTACGACGATTTCACGCTGTCGCAACGTGAGCTCGTCAAAAGCGGAGTGAACTATTCTAGCAACGTCGCGATGATCGAGCGGCGGCGAAATTTGCCGGGCGAGAGCGTTAGCGCGAAGAGGACGCGATTCGTCAATGCGCCGAAGCAGCTCGGCGCAAGCACGGATCGTTTCGGCATCAAACCGCGGCTGGGCGATTCGTTTTCTAGGCATGCTCTTTCTCCAGGCTTATTCCACCGTCGCGCCCGCTCGCCCGTTGGGTTGGCAGGACGATCCGCAGCTTCGTTCCCATTCCCGGTTTCGTTTCGATGTTCACGTCGTGCGCCAGCGAGGCAATCAGGAAAAGACCGCGGCCGTTTTCGTTTAGAGCGTCGGCGGGTAACTGCGGCACAAACCGCGACAGCCCCGGACCCGCGTCGGCAACGGTGACGACGGGGTGTGCGGCGGTCCAATCGATCTCCACGCGCACCGAACCTGGCGCGTGTTCGACCGTGTTCGCAAGCACTTCGCCGATAATTAGCTCCGCGGCAAACAGGTCGTCTTCGCTCGGTGCGAAGGAGCGCATGAAACTCGCAAGCTCGCGCCGTAGCGAGTGTGCTTCATGTGAACTTCTCGAATCGAAGGTCCAGGATTTTTGAGGCGCGACACCGACCTGCACGACCAGAAGCACGGTGTCGTCGGTCGGTCGCTCCGAGCCCATAACGCTCTGTTGTATGAAGGCTGCGGGTTGTTTGATGTTCGACTCGCTCACCAAACGCGTCATCGCCGCAAGCAGCGTCCGTTCGGCGCCTAAAGTATCGCGCCTGAACTCCGTAAGCCCGTCGGTGTAGAAAAGAATCGCGGCGCCCGGTTCCAAAGCCGCCGTGTGCGTTAGCGACGCGATCGGAATGCCCACGCCGAAAGGCACACCACCGTAGTCCAGCGTACGCGCGGGCGTGTTCGGCCCCGCAACGATCGGCGGCGGATGTCCCGCGCTCGCGTAGCTTACCGAGCGGAGATCGCGGCTCAGGATGGCTACCATCGCCGTGGCCGGGTCCTTTTGGCGCGAGCCGACGGCGCGGTCGGCCTTGGCGAGGATTTCCGCCGGATCTTCGAGCTCGAAGGCTGCCAGTAAAATGCTTCGCCGAAGGCGTGCGGCACTGACTGCGGCGTCGAGTCCGTGCCCGGTTACGTCACCGATCGAAAAGGCAACCCGTCCGTCCGGAAGGTCGAAGGCGTCGTACCAATCGCCGCCGATAAGTGCTTCATGATCGGCGGCGATGTACAGCACGTCGCTGCGCAAGCCGACACGCTGCGGCAGCTGCTCGGGAAGGAAAGCCGTCTGGAGCGTTTCGGCCGAATGCTGCGTTTGCGCCAACAATACCTGAAGCTGCTTGCGCGCGGCTCGCCTTTCGGCGGTGATCGCGCCGAGCACGAGTCCCGTTATCGCTAGAACCGCCATCCAACTGTCGAGCTGAACGAGTCGCGAGTCGAGGCTCCCCGAAGTCCACGGCCCTATCCCGTGCGCCGTCGCCCAAATCGCAACGCAGCAGAGCGCTGCGATCGCGGTGGTCGTTTCGCGTTGCCGGAAACGCAGCGCCGTCCAAATGATAAAGGGAAAAAGCGAAAAGCGCAGCGGAAAGTCCGTTAGGAACGATAACCAAGCCGACGCCGATAGCGCGATGACAAAAATGGCGAGCTCGAGGGCGCTCCCCGGCGCGCGATCCCTCCGGTTGGAGCTCGCGATCCACGTGAGCAAGAGCGGCGTGATAAAGAGCACGCCCATCGCATCGCCGGCCCACCAAACCCACCAAACCGATGGGATCGCGTTCCAGGGAATGATCCGGGCTAGTGCGAGTTGGATCACTCCATTGGTGGCCGACACGGTCATCGCGACCGCCGAGCCGAAGATGACCAGAACGAGTACGTCGCGGACGCGTTCGAGCGCGTTCTCGAATCCGCCGATGCGCCGCATGAGGAAGTTGCCGAATACCGGCGCGAGCGTGTTTCCCGTTGCGATGGCCGCGGCCGCCCAGAGCGGTTCGGAACTGACCGCGTTAATTGCGAATGCGCCGACCCAGATACCCGGCCAGACGCGATACCCCCAGAGCAGGAGGGCCGTAAGCGCGATGCCCGTCGGCGGCCATGCTGCCGTCACTTGCTTCGTCGTAAACGCCAGGGTGAAGCCGGCCTTCGCCGCAACGATATAAGCGAGTGCAACCAAGAGCGGGATCCAGAAAGGTCCCGAAAGGCGACGCAGCCGGTTCACAGAAATTAGCCGTATGATACGTGCGACCGTCTTCCTTTTTATGTTTGTCCTTTCGGTGAGCGCCGTCTCGGCGGCTCCGGGCTCCACTCCGCTCGACGCTGGGCAAATCGACAAGATCCTCGACGCAGCCCATGCCGCTGCGGGCGGAGCGCAACTCGATGCTTTTGGAGCGATAACGCAATCCGGCACGTTCGTTCAGAACGGCGGTCCCCCGAGTTCGTTCGATTCGGTTGCGGATCTACACGACGGCTATTCGCGCAGCCGGCTCGTCGTCGGCCCGGCAACGTTGCTTCAGGGGTACGACGGAACGGAATGGAGCGAGGCCAACGGTTCGCTTTCGATCGTCAGCCTGCCGTCGTTCGTGGCCGATGCCGTGACGCAAGCCTATCTGATTAGCAGCGCTTTCTTCCGCGCCGGTCGGCGGTCGACCGTTACGTCGGGACGACAGGAGAGTCTTGACGGACACCTGGCGGACGTGTTGCACGTCGAACCTGCAGGCGGTTCGCCGGCCGATCTGTATTTTGACGCGGCCTCCTACCGTCTCGTGAAGGTTATCGCGCACACGGCCCAGGGTTTGGACACGACGACGAACTCGGATTTTCAAACCGTCCAGGGCGTACCGGTTTCGATGCAACAGGTTGACGTCGATAGCTCAGGCACGACGACGACCACGACGGTAACGTCCGTGAAGTTCGCCGCGGCCGTTGGCTCAGCGGACCTGGCTCGTCCTGCCTACGTTTCGCATGGGCAGCTTGCGGTGCCCACGTCAATTCCCTTCGTTAGCGATGCGGTCGGTACGCTCGGTCACATCGTCGTTCCGGTAACGCTCGATGGGAAGCAGGCCTCGCTAATTTTTGATTCCGGCGGCAGCAACTTCTTGCTCCCCGCCGCGGTGCAGCGTCTGGGGCTGCATGCGTCGGGCGGCATCGCAACCGGTGGCGCCGGCACGGCAGAGCAGATGACGGCGTTCGCCGCCGTATCGACCGTTGATTTCGGCGGTGCGCGCCTTTTGAATCAGAACTTCGTCGTCACGCCGCTTTCCTATCCGTTCTTGCACCCTCGCATGAACGTGACGCCGGAAGGATTGATCGGCTTCGAGTACCTTGCGAACTTCCGCGTCACCGTGCGCTACGCCGACCGCCAGGTGGACGTCGCGCCGTTCGACGAACCCGCGCCCGCCGGCGGCGTCACGCTGCCGTTTAAGTCTGATGGCAGGCACGCATACGCGCTGGCTACGGTTGACGGTGTGCCCGGATACTATCTACTCGATACGGGAAATGCCGGCGGAATCGTACTCAACCTGCCGTTCGTGCAAGAGAACCATCTCTTTCCTAACCCGGGCAATACCTACGCATCGCCGGGCGGCGTCGGCGGAGGCTTCAACCAAACAGCGACCGCGGCG
>JBEKRW010000231.1:0-4356 GCA_049517595.1 Candidatus Cybelea sp.
GTCTTCGGCCGCGACACCGGCGACGAGCTTAACGCCGCGCTCGACCGTTTGCAACGCGATGGAGCGCGAGCTTTGGTGCTCGACCTGCGCGACAACGGCGGCGGGTATTTGGAAGCGGCGGTCGCGGTGAGCTCCAAGTTTATCCCCAGCGGACCGATCGTGTCGGTCGAATCGCGGGCCTCGAACATTACCACGCTCGAAGCCGACGATACCGCGATCCCTCCGATTCCCTTGGCGGTCTTGGTCAACGGCTACACGGCCTCGGCCTCGGAGATTACCTCCGGCGCAATTCAAGACAGCAGCGTCGGCGCGATCATCGGCACGAAGACCTTTGGTAAAGGCGTCGTGCAAACGATTTATCCCCTGCCCGACGGGAGCGCAATCAAGGTCACGACGGCACGCTACCTCACGCCGCGCAATCGCGACATCAATCATCTTGGAATCACGCCGGACATCGTCGTCATCGAAAACAAGCACGCGCAGTTCGGCGCTCCCGCTAAAGACGATCAACTTACGCGCGCCATCGAATACCTGAACGCGAAACTTGCCCGCCTAAGCGCCGAAAACGGCGCCTAGGGGCTCCTGATCGGCTCATCTCGTTGTCGCCGAGGGCCTCGATTACCGTAGTAAACTTCGGCCCTCGGCTCCTAGATCTGAACCAATCAGAAGCCCCTACCCTTTTTGCTCTCGCGTTTAAGATTCGAAAGAAAAGATGCGGTTCCAGTCGTTCTTCATGCTGATGACGTTCCAGCCTTTCGACGTAGCCTCATCATAAAGCGTTTGCGGGAACGTGCCGATTTTTGTGTCGGGCAGGCCCCGCGCCGGGCCGTAGGCAAACTCGCGCTCGACATCATCGTGTAAGACGAGCATCATCAAGCGAGCGCCGCTATTGCCCGCGGTGAACTCGAGCATCTGCCGGTCGCCCGAAGAGTTCCCGAATGCTGCGTGCGGCCGGCTCCCAATGAAGAGGTAGATGTCCTCTGCTTTACCCGACAGGTTATCGTTGAGGAGAAGGCTGGGCTCCCGCAGGAGGATGCCACGCCCATCGTTGCCATACGTATATTTCGTCTTAATCGCCGAGCCGATGACCTGTTCGGGCTGGACGCCGTAAACTCGTTGAGCGTACGCACGGACGAAATCTTGGCCCCCACCCGTCACGATGTATGTCTTGAAGCCGTGCGAACGCAGATACTGCATGACCTCGAGCATCGGTTGATAGACGAGTTCGGTATATGGCCGCTTCCAACGGGGACTAATCGCTTTCGCTATCCAGTCTCGCGCGATCGCCTGGAATGCTTCCGTGGTCATTCCCGTGTGGGTCGCTTCCACAATAGCTTCCAGATCCTTTAACGTAAACTTCGACATTGCAGCTTTATCGCCGGCGAGGACTGATTTAAAGGGCTGCGTTTCTTTCCAGTCGGGATGTTGCGGCGCGAGCGCGACGACTCGGTCGAAAGCAAACACGACTTGCGTATACACCGGATGCTCGACCCACATCGTGCCGTCCTGATCGAAGGTAGCGATCCGGTCTTCTTCCGGAACGAAGCCTGGGCTGGACGCGTCGGTGACCGTCCGCACGAAGTTTAGGATGCCGGCCTTCGCGGGCCCCTCGTTCCACGATTGGAGCGGGGTGCCGGCCGCCTGTGCCAGTAAAGCGCCTCCGCGCTCGACGGCGATTGCGATTGCGGGAAAACTCAGCAGCAGAGACGTGAAGCGAGCTCTGTTTAGCACGAGTTTGCGCCTCCCTTACACTACCTGGTCGTTTTCTTTGCCGGAGCTTTGCGTTTGCGTACCGGCTTTTTCACTTCGCCATCTGCCGCCGGTGCGACGCTGCGCGAGCGCTTCGGCTTCGCAACGACGACTACGACGGGCTCCGGCTCGGGGGCGGCTGCTGCAGACTTCCTTCGAGGCCGTCGCGTTGATTTTTCTGGCGCGGGAAGCGCGAGGGCGCTCGCCGCCGTTTCCAGTTCGGCTGTGACGCCCCGTGCGGGCGTCCGGCGTCGGGCCGGTTTCGTGCGTTTGGGCTTTTCCTCGGGCGCCGACAAGCTCGGCGGAGGTGCTTCCAAAGCCGGTGGTGACGCTTGCCTGCGAGTTGCGATCGCTCGAGTCGGCTCCGGCGGCGCGGTTGCGCCGGTCGGATGCGCGGCTCCGTCGGCGCTCACTTCGAAGATCTGACGATCCGGAATCGGCCCGGCTGACTGGCCAAGGCCCCCGCGGCCGCCTCGCCCGCGGCGGCGGCGCCGGCGCCGGCGCTGCTGCGTCGACCCGTCGGCCGGCACGGCGGCGGCTGCTGCCTCGGCAGGCGGTGGGGCAGCGCTCACTGGAGTGCTCGTTGTTGGCTCGGCGTCTTCCCGGCCCCGCCCACCGCGGCGGCGGCGCCGGCGGCGCTTCCGGCGCCCGTCGCCATCGGCGACCGAGCGTTGGACGGCCCCTTCTGCGATGATGATCGCGTCGGGTTGGGCTTCGCCCCGACGCTCTGCGTCCAGTGCCTTGTCTTGCGCCTCTTCTTCTTCAGTAAGCGACGTAATCCCGATCGGCGGACGCGCCGCGGATTGACGTGCGGCGTCCTCGGCAAGCTCGCGCAGCTGGCGGGTTTGCTCGGCCGCCGAGACCTCCGCGCGCCTCGCCGGGCGTTTGCGCCGAGACTTCGTCTCGGCCGTTACCATTTCGGCGAGGATGTAATCGCGTTCGTCGTCGACGTCGAGGATCCGAATCCGCACGAAGTTACCGGCATTATTGGCGGAGTTTTCCACTTCGGCGACGCGTCCGTCGACGATCGCGGCGGCCGATGTCGGATTGGGCAGCCGTCCGGCCAACAACTCGACCTCGTGCTCGTCGCCGACGCGAAGCGCGCGCTCTTTCTCCTGCCTAAAGGCGGTGACGGTTTCGATCCGCGCCTTTTCCGGATGAATCATCGGATCGACGCGCACGAAGATCGGCCGCTCGATCGACTTTGCCAGCTCCTTGCACTCTTCGTCGTACCAAAAGTCCATCTGCACGGCGACGGTCGGCGCGACGTGAACGATCACGTCGCCGGTAACGCCGTTGCGCGCCTCCCCGCGAATGCGGCGGAAGGTTTCGATCGCGACCGATTGAGACGACATGACGCTGCCCATTCCAATGCAGGTCGGGCATGCGCCGCGCAGTTGAGCGCCGAGGTCCTTGCCGATCCGCTTGCGCGTGAACTCCAGCAGTCCCAGGTTTGAAAACGACTGAATCGTCGCGCGCGTGCGGTCGCGGCTCAGATACTCTTCCATCGTTCCGATCACTTTCTCGCGCGACGCCTCCGACGCCATGTCGATAAAGTCCACCACGATGATGCCGCCGATGTCTCGCAAGCGCACTTGACGAGCGATCTCCTCGGCAGCCTCGATATTCGTCTTGAGGATCGTGTCCTCGAGATTACGGCCGCCGGTAAACTTGCCGGAGTTCACGTCGATGACGGTAAGCGCTTCCGTCGACTCGATGACGATCGAAGCGCCGGAAGGCAGGTTGATCTTCGGCTTCATGAGCTTCTGCAGCTCGGCGTCGATCTTATAATCGTCGAAAAGCGTGCGGCCCGAGTTGTAGTATTCGATGCGATCGATATACTGTGGACCGAGCAACTGCAGAAAATCTCGAACCTTGCGGAACTCCTCCTCGTCGTCGATCAAAACCCGCTCGACGTCCGCGGTGATGAAGTCGCGCGCCGCCTTGTAGATGAGGTTCATGTCTTTATGAAGCAGCGACGGCGATTGCGCCCGTTTGAAGCGTTCGAGGATGCCGTGCCACATTCGTATCAGCACGCCGAGGTCGGCGATCAGCTCGGCCTCGCTGACGCCCGCGGCGGCGGTGCGCACGACGGTCGCCATCCCTTCGGGGCGAATCCGCTTCATCACGCTCTTGAGGCGATTGCGCTCGTCGGCCGACTCGATCTTGCGCGAAACGCCGGAGTACTTTCCGGTGGGCATCAAGATCAGATAGCGGCCGGGCAGCGAGATGTTCGTTGAGATCCGCGCGCCCTTGAGGCCGCGCGGCTCCTTGACGATCTGCACGAGGACGTCGTCGCCTCGTTTGACCTTCTCGCTTATCGTGAAGCCGCCGTGGCCCTGGGTGATTTCGACGTCACCGATGTTCAGCGGCTGCTTGTTGATGTCGTCGACGTACAGAAAGGCGTTTCGCCCAAGTCCGATATCGACGAACGCCGCCCCCATGCCGGGCAGCACGTTCTGCACTTTACCTTTATAAATCGAGCCGATGACCTTCTCTTCACGCTCAATGTAGAGCTCCGCTAAGTCACCGTCCTCGAGAATGGCGACCCGATTTTCCCACGGGTCGCTCGAGATCAATATCTCGCTCGACAAATTATCCTCAATT
>JBEKRW010000232.1:0-4314 GCA_049517595.1 Candidatus Cybelea sp.
ATATCTTTTTCGGACGAGAAGACCCGCCGCCCTCGAGACTCACGGTCATGCGGGAGCCTCCCACGGTCATCACGCGTCCGATCACTTCATCCATACGTCAGCGGCACTTCTACGAGGGACGAGCGCTTACCGTAGCTACGCGGGACGCCCCCGAGTTGGCTTACGCTGCGTTTTCCGATATGATGCGCGTAATGTTTCCGCAGCTCGCGCACTACACGGATTTCGCCCTCGTACTCCTCAGACTGATGGTGGGGCTGGTTTTCATCGACAGCGGCTACAACGACCTCAGGAGTCCCGACGAGCGAAGTAAGGGCCTGGGAGTACCAAAGGGCTTCGCGGTTTTCTTGGGGGCAGCTGAGCTGCTGGGCGGAGCGGCGGTCGTCATCGGTTTTTTTGCGCAGTTGGCGGCGATCGGGTTGATCCTGATCATGCTCGGCGCGTTTCAAAAGAAGATCTTCGTCTGGAAGACGGGGTTTTGGGGTAAGGACGGGCTCGGGTGGAACTACGAGCTGATCCTCGTCTCGATGCTCTTGGTAATTCTTTGCACCAACGGTGGCCGCTTCGTAATTTAGTCCGGAGGTAGCGCTGATGAGAACCGCATTGCCCGTGCTCGCCATTCTTTCGATGCTGTCGATCGCGACGGCGTGTTCCGGTGGAGGCAACGCCCCGAAGGCCGGCCCCGATTCGGCGGCTCTACTGCAAGCCGGTTCTAACGACGCCGACTGGATCGTTCCCGGGAAGACCTACAGCGGAAACCGCGTGACCGGCTTGAGCGAAATCTCGCCCGCGAACGTCGCGCAACTCAAGAAGGCGTGGGTCACCGATGTTAAGGATGCCGGCGAGGAAGAGGCCAACCCGATCGCTTGGAGCGGCACGGTCTACATCACGACTTCGCACGATAACGTGCTTGCACTCGACGGGACGTCGGGCGCTTTGCGCTGGGCGTACGGCTACAACCCCGCCTACGAGCTGCAGTATCCGGTCAATCGCGGCGTCGGCATCGACAACGGCAAGCTTTACATCGTCACGCAGGATTGCCGGCTGATTGCGATCGATGCGGCAACCGGCAAACAGTCGTTCGACGTGCCGGCCTGTCACGACACGAGCAACACGTGGTATTCGACGGCTGCCTACGTCTACAAGGACAAGGTAATCGTCGGCACGTCGGGCGGCGACCTCGGCGGCAGCGGATTGGTCAGCGCCTTTAGCGCACAAGACGGGTCGCGCTTGTGGGACTGGCATACGGTCGCACAGCCGGGCGAGCCCGGGCACAACACTTGGCCGGGCGACTCGTACATCCATGGTGGCGCCGCGGTCTGGGCCGGCCTTTCCATCGATTCGGCGACGGACACGCTCTATGCGGCACCCGGAAATCCCGGTCCTAATCTCAGCGAATACGGGCGCAAGGGCCTCAACCTCTACTCCGATTCGGTCGTCGCGCTCGACATCTCCGGCGCTGCACCGCGCCTCAAATGGTATTACAAGATCGTTCCCAACGACGTGCACGACAACGATCCGTCGATGCCGCCGGTGCTCTTTACCGGGAAGGTCGGCGGAGTCGATCGGCAGTTGTTGGCCGCCGGCGATAAGGCCGGCGACTTCGTCATTCTCGATCGCACGAACGGCAAGCTCGTGAGCCGGCTCGCCGTGAGCAATCAGCAGGGCATCTTTACGACGGTTCCTTCGCTGAAGGGAACGTTCGCCTGTCCAAACCACGGCGGCGGGGTCGAGTGGAACGGCGGCTCGTACGACGACGCCGTCAACCTGTTCTTCATTCCCAGCACGCAAGAGTGCGCGATTTGGAAGATCGTCTATCCGGCCGCCGTTCCGTACGTTCCGGGTCAGCCATTCACCGCCGGACCGCTCCCCAAGCGCCGGTCCGCAACCGGCGTGCTAACGGCCATCGACGTTAGCACGGGCAAACCGGCATGGGTTAAACCGTTGCCTTACCCGGCGCAAGGCGGCGTGCTCGTAACCCGCAACGGCCTGATCTTCACCAGCGATGCGAGCGGGCGCGTCTACGCGTTCGATCCCAAGACCGGTCGCGAGTTGTGGCACGACGACACCGGCGCATCGATCGTCGCGCCGATCTCAGCCTACCAAGGTTCCGACGGGCACGAATACATCGTCGTTGAGGCAGGCGAAGGCGGAAATCAGCAAACGCCCAACCTGCCGCAATCGCACGTGGCGCGCGTCGTGGCGTACAGCGTAAGCACGGTGCCGACGGTCGTAAACGACGCAACGGGGCAGCCGGCTGCGACGGTCGCCGGCGCGGGCAACGCCGAGAGCGGCTCGGCTGCGCAGGCATCGGCGACGGTGAGCGCTCCGTATACCACCGCGCAAGCCTTGGCCGGATCGAAGGTCTACGTAAAGCAGTGTCTTTCATGCCACGGTGCGCATATGCAAGGCGTCTCCGGTCCGGCGCTAACGGGTCCGGGCTTCGCGCACTCCAGTCTCAACGTCGCCCAACTCTACGGCATCGTTTCTCAACAGATGCCGCTTATCGCGCCGGGGTCCCTTTCCAAAACCGACGATGCCGCCGTCACTGCGTACATTCTTTCTTATGATTGCGTAAAGCCGACCGGCACGGCGCCGCTCTCGATCTCGGCCGTTACGGCGCTCACCGCGGTCAAACCCGGCGCCGATACTTGCCCGCCGAAGTAGGCGAACGGAGGTGCTCGGGGGCGCGTCGAACGGGGGATTTCCGATTTCCTGACCCAATTTCGGTTTGGAGGCGAGAATGTTTCCAGCCCCTTTTGAGTACCGTCGAGTCAGTTCGACGCAAGAAGCCCTCGATGCGCTCGCCGGCTACGGCGACGACGCGCGAATCTTAGCGGGCGGTCAAAGCCTAATACCAGCGATGCGCTTTCGGTTGGCGCGGCCATCCGCTTTGGTGGATATCAACTGGATTGACGACCTCGTCTATCTTCGCGAAAGCGACGGATATCTTGCGATCGGAGCCGCGACGCGGGATCATGCGCTGGAGACGACGGCATTGATCGGGCGGCGGTACCACTTACTCGCCGACGCGTCGGTGGTCGTTGCGGATCCGGTCGTGCGTCAAATGGGAACGCTGGTGGGCAGCCTGTGCCACAACGATCCGGCCGGAGACTGGCCGGTCGTCGCACTGGCCTCGCGTGCCGAAGTCTCGGTATCAGGAAAAGCAGGTATGCGGTCGGTGGCAATCGACGACTTTATCGTGGACTCATTTACCACTGCGGTCGGCACTGGCGAGATGGCCGTCGAAGTTCGTTTCCCGATGCCCGGAACGCGCACGTCGGGTTCCTTTCAAAAGATCGAGCGAAAGGTGGGCGACTTTGCGACGGCCTCTGCGGCCGCGCAGATCGCGCTGGCTGACGATGGAACGGTCGCCGATGCGGGCATCGCAATCGGCGCCGTTGCGCCCAAAGCGCTGCGCGTGGATGGCGCCGAGAAGCTCTTGCGCGGCGTGAAGCCGAGCAAAGCCTTGATTCGTGAAGCGATGCGCGAGGCGGAGAAGATCGCCGATCCGAGCCCGGACAACCGTGGTTCGATCGAGTTCAAGAAGGCGATGGCCGGCGTGTTGGTCGGTCGTGCGCTCACGGCCGCATTCGAACGCCTTGGGGTAGGAGAACTGCAATGAAGGTAAGCGTTACGGTCAACGGCACGCCTTACCAACGCGACGTCGAACCACGGATGTTGCTCGCGTATTTCTTGCGCGAAGAGCTGGGGCTCACCGGGACGCACGTCGGTTGCGATACGTCGAGCTGCGGCTGCTGCGTCGTCGCGTTGGACGGGGACCGGGCGGTCAAGTCGTGCACGATGTTCGCCGTGCAGGCCAACGGTCACGAGATTACGACCGTCGAGGGTTTAGAGCAAGCCGGCACGCTTCATCCGCTGCAACAAGGATTCTGGGATCAGCACGGTCTGCAGTGCGGCTACTGCACCCCTGGAATGCTCATGACGGCCTACGTTCTACTCAAGCACAACGCCGCGCCGACGGAAGCCGAGATTCGCGAAGGAATCGCGGGCAATCTCTGTCGCTGCACCGGCTATCAGAACATCGTCAAGGCCGTGCAGCAGGCGGCAGCAGAGCTCGCGGCCGAACCGGCCGCTGCGGCGGCGGGAGGTTAACGAAGATGACGGCATCGATCGGCGTCGCGATGAAACGCAAGGAAGACCCACGCTTTATTCGCGGTCGCGGCCGCGACCTCGACGACATCGTACTGCCACACATGCTCTACCTCGCGCTGGTTCACAGCCCGTATCCGCACGCGCGCATCAAGAGCATCGACAAGAGCAAGGCGATGGCGCTCCCGGGCGTCAAGGCCGTGA
>JBEKRW010000233.1:0-8467 GCA_049517595.1 Candidatus Cybelea sp.
CGAACTCACAACGAGCGGATATACGTGACGGCTGTATGGCCGTTGGTGTCCTGGACCCGGATCTGCTCGGTATCGAGTTTGCTGCACGTGAGGCCTTGGGGAACCACGGTCCAGGCTCCGCTCGTGGTGACCGGAGATTGAACCACCCAACACTTTCCGACGGTCGTGTCGGCGGTAAATAGCCCGGTGTAACCGTCTTCCACCGCGATAAGCGTGAACGACGATTTAATCGATTCTCCGGCCGGGGCCGACGCGGTTCCATTGGGAGTTAACCGGATCAAGTTGGGCATGTAGTAGGCAGGCGTACAGGACGCCAAGCCAAGCGCAATGGCAACCGTCAGCGAAAGATGGCGCGGCCCTTTCATACAAAAAACTTCCTTCTAAGTCGTTCGCGCCCCTGGGGACGGAGCGGTTGCTGGGAGAAGCGCCGTGTTATGGCGCTGCCGACGGGAGCGATTACGCTGCTCTTTAGCGATATCGAGGGAAGCACGCAGCGCTGGGAGGAGCAACCCGAGGCAATGGTCTCGGCGCTGCACCGCCACGACCAGCTCCTGCGCGGCTCGATCGAAACCAACCGCGGCCATATCTTCAAGACCGTCGGCGACGCTTTTTGCGCGGCGTTCTCGCACGCGGCCGACGGCGTGTCGGCGGCCTTGGATGCCCAGCGCGCGCTGGCGGCAGAAGACTTCTCGGCAGTCGGCGGACTGCGCGTGCGGATTGCCGTGCATAGCGGCACGACCCACGAGCGAGATGGCGACTATTTCGGGCCGACCGTAAACCGCGTCGCGCGATTGCTGGCCGTCGTACACGGCGAGCAGGTCGTGATCTCCGGAGAGACCGCGCAACTGCTTCGCGACGCGTTGCCGGGCCAAGCTGAGCTGCGCGACCTGGGCAGCCATCGTCTGAAGGACTTGGTCGAGCCGGAGCACGTGTGGCAACTCACGGCTCCGGGTATGCGCGACCTCTTTCCGCCGCTGCTGTCGCTCGGATCGCTTCCGAACAATCTGCCACGGCAAGTAACGCCGCTAATCGGCCGAGACGAGGTCCTCGTCGAGGTCGAAGCAATGATCGAGCAATCTCCGCTGGTAACTTTGGTTGGAACCGGCGGCGTCGGCAAGACGCGCATTGCGTTGCAGGCCGGAGCGGATTTACTCGACGGCTCGGGCGACGGCGTGTGGTTCGTAGAACTGGCGCCGCTGAGCGATCCGAGTTTGGTTGCGGTCACGATAGCCTCGACGTTGGGATTACGCGAGCAGCCGGAGCGGCCGGTGCTTGAAACGCTGCTGCGATATCTGAAAAATCGCCGGTTGCTCCTCATTCTCGACAACTGCGAGCACGTCATCGCCGAGACGGCGCGAATTGCCGAAACAATTCTGCGAGACTGCCCGGAAGTTCGATTGCTGGCAACCAGCCGCGAAGCGCTGCGCATTTCGGGCGAGCAGCCTTACCGGATGCCGTCGCTGGCGGTTCCGCCGGATGTTGCCGAGCTAACCGCAGCGCAGGCACTGCAATGCGGCGCGGTCGCGTTATTCGTGCAGCGCGCAACGACTGCCAGCGCGAAGTTCCGGCTGAACGACGAGAACGCGCCGGTCTTGGGCGAGATCGTTCGCCGCCTCGACGGCATTCCGTTGGCGATCGAGTTGGCCGCGGCGCGCGTGAAGGTGTTGACATTGCCGCAAATCGCCGAGAAGCTCGACGAGCGCTTCGCGGTGCTGACCGGTGGAAGCCGCACGGCGTTACCCCGCCACCAAACGATGCGCGCGCTTATCGACTGGAGCTACGATCTGCTCTCCCCCGCGGAGCAGCGGCTGTTCCGGCGGTTGTCGATTTTTGCCGGCGGATGGACGCTTGCCACTGCCGGTGAGGTCTGCGCGGGTGACGACGTCCTCGACCTGCTGTCGGCACTGGTCGACAAATCTTTGGTCGTTGCCGAGCCTGCTGGCGAACAGCAGCGTTACGGCTTGCTCGAGTCGACCCGAGAGTATGCGCGCGAACGGCTGGCCGAAAGCGGCGAGCTCGAGGCGATCGCGCGCGGACACGCCCAGGCGTACCTTGCTCTCGCCGAGCGCTTGCACAGCACGTTCGATTCGACTCCGGATCGAGTGTGGTTGTCGCGAACCGAACCTGAGTTGGAAAACTGGCGCGCGGCGCTGGCGTGGTCGCTCGGCGCGGGAAACGACGTTCTGCTCGGGCAACGCCTTGCCGCTAAGCTGGGCGAGGTCTGGCACAGCTTCGCCGCGAGCGAAGGACTGCGCTGGGTGCGAGCGGCGCTCGATACGGTTAACGAGACGACGCCGCCGTCGGTCGCCGCGCACCTCGATCTTACAGAGGCGCTCCTCTACGAGCCGCTCGGCCGTCTCCGATCCAGTCACGTGCCGGCGGAACGCGCTTTGTCGCGCTTCCACGAGCTCGACGACCAAATGGGCATGGCCTACGCGCAACACATTCTCGGCAGCTCGCTCGCGCGTCGAGGGCAGATCGCTGAAGGGGTAGCGCTCCTGGAGGCTGCGCTCGAGATTTCTCGCAAGCTCGAAGTGCGCAGGCTTACGGGGCGTACGTTGCGGCGCCTGGCGACGGCGCGTCGCAATGCCGGCGATCTTCCGGCGGCGCGCTCGCTCTTTGCCGAAGCCTTGGAGTTCTTCAAAGCGGCCGGCGCGGAACGAAATATAGCGTTGGTGGCGACGCACCTTGCGGAACTGGAGTTCCACGGGGGCGACGCCGAAGCAGCGGTACGGCTCGCGGGTGAAGCGCTCGCGAGCGACCGCGAGCTCCCCGACCGAATCCGTGCGATGTTCACGTCGAGCAATATGGCGGCGTACCTGATCGCGCTGGAGCGCTATGACGAAGCGCGCGAACACGCGCGCGAAGCACTAACGCTTGCGGCTCGTCAAGAGAGCGCCATCCTTATTGCGACAGCATTGCAGCATCTAGCGGCCTGCGCGGCTTTAAGGCTGGTCGAAGAAGAAGCGCAGGCCGGTAAGTCGCGCGCCGCGAGCCTGATCGGCTTTGTCGATGCGCATCTGACCGAACTAGAAAATCAACGCGAGTTCACGGAGCAACAGGAGTACGACCGTGCGATCGCTGCGCTCCGTGAGACGTTCGAGCAGACCGAACTCCACCGCCTAATGGCCGAAGGGAAAACCTGGAGCAAGGAGCGAGCCATCGCAGAAGGTCTCGCTACCTAGGGTCGTTGCTCCCGATTTTCACGTCGCCCGAGTCGCAAGTTGGACTGATCGAGCGGTGCACGCTCGGTGCGCCATGTGCCGGCAGGCTCACCGCTTGACCGTAGGGGTCCGCCGGAGGTGACCCGAGACTCGAATCCGGGTTGCCGCCTGACGGATAGTTCCAGCACTCGGCCTGCCCCCCCGAGCTGCCGTCCTCGCACCAGAGGTTGCTCCCGACGACGATCGTGCCTTGATGCTTGTTCGCCGGTGTGTTCTTGGTTCCGACGATGAAGGGCTGAACGACGTCTGCGTAGTTGTTGTAGCAGGTAGCGGTGAGGAGGGTCTCGGCGCGTTCCGTTAGCGTCGTGCCGCTCAGCGTGCTCTGATAGAGACCGGTCTGGTACGCGCCGCCGGCTTCCTGATCGCCGACTGCGATGTATTTGCCGTCCCACATCGTACCGCCCGCGAAGCCGATCGTTCCCGTGAACGAGTCTACCGTCATCGCACTCGAGCCAGCCGCGAGTTCGCAGACGTTGTAGCCGGTGCTCTCTCCCGCACCGATGAGGTTGCGGTGCCCGTCGTAACCCATCGTCCAAAGGAACTCACACGACGAGCTGCTGTAGGTGACGCCGCTGCCGGTGTCGCCGTCGTGGTAGACGGTAACTTGCCCCGGATCGAAACTGGTGACGGCGACGTCGCCCTTGACGTCGACGGAACAGCCGATCGGCGTGCCGCCGGGGCTGTACGTCGCGATCGGGCTCGTGCCGCCGGGCCTGTACTTGACTACCGTACCGCTGCCGAAGTTCGCGACGAAGATGTCGCCCTTGGCATCCACGCACTGTCCATAAGGCTCGTCGAATCCAGTCAGCGTTCCCTCGGCCGTGGGGCCGGGATACTTATAGACGTACACGTCGTTGGTGGCTTCGTCGGAGACGTAGAGAAGCGCGGGATGCCTGTCCGGGAGCGGGCTCATCCACGAGCGTCCCCGATCGGTATGGACCGGCCGCTCGACGAAGCGCGGCACGGTGAGCGCCAGGGCGCCCCGGCCAGACAGGGACGTCAAACTCCCAGTCGGCGGCGGCGTACTCGAAGAGCCGCCTGCGTTACAGGCAGCGAGCAAGGCGGCCAAGCTGAGGTCTTGACCGGTTCGGCAAGCGGCTGTCCGGACCCCGCGTTTAGTCGCGGTCAGAGTTCGAACGTGGACCAGTCGTACGGCGTGAAGCCGCGTGCCACGTCGAGCCATCCGGTGCGATAGGCCTCCCCGATCCCCACTTCATCCCCGAACCCGCCGACGGTTACCGGCAGCGTCTTCTCCGGCCTGATGTAGCGCAAGTCGGTGACGGGAAGCGTCCGCACAAACCTTTCCAGCAGTTCGTTGCCCTCCGCCGCGCGCGCGAACTCTTCCTTGGTGAGCCGGCTGATCGCCCGCCGGGCCAGCGATTGAAAATAGACGTTGTGCATCTCGGTCTCGAGAATTTTGCGCTGCATCGTTCCGAACACGCTAAATGCGATTTCTACGGCGTCTGCGATGTCGGTGTCGGGCTGGAACGGCGGGTCCAACAACACGACGTCGGCCGCCTTCGAGACCGCATGAGCGATGCCGACCGGCGAGTTGCTGGCGACGCCTCCGTCGCAGTACTCGTTCAGCGTACCGTCCGGTCCCGGCATAACTACCGGATCGAATGCAATCGGAAGCGCCGCCGACGCGAAGATCGCACGATGCAAGATGTCGGGCGTGGCTTCGCGCACGACGGTTCTCGAACCGAGCGAGAGCTGCAGCGCGTGAACGACTCGCTCGGGCAGATCCGTGCTGGCGTTTCCCGGGCGAAGAAAAAAATACTCGGGCCGCTGCAGCGTGAGGTTGGTTACCGCCCATACCATCACCATCGCCAGCGGCGTCGTGGGATCGACGTGGCGAACGATCCAGTCGTAGACCGGCTGACTTTCCAAAACGCCGGTCTGATTTCGCGTTAGCTTCGACAACTGAACTACCGACGCGGCGCGATTGAGGAGCCCGCTTTGTGAATCACGCAACGCTTGATACTCCGGCTTCAAACGCATGAGATTCTCGCCGCTGATGCCGTACCAGAGGTCGTGCAGTTTGGTGTATTGAGCGGTTGCAACGAACCAGCCGTTGAGTGCCCCAATCGAAGTTCCGCAAACCATCTCGTAACCCGGGAGCGGCGAACCATCGCTTACGGAGCCTGTAGCGGCCAGCGCGCCGACGAGGCCGGCCTCGTACGCGCCTAGCGCGCCGCCGCCGCTGAGCACCAGGGCCCGGTCGAGCTGTTCGACTGCCACAGTGGCTCCATCCGATGCCCCCAGCAACGCCGGAGCGAGCCCGGATGCGCCCAGGGCAAATAAGAATTTACGCCGCTCTATCGTTGCCATCGGCCGTACTTTAGTTAGGGGTAGCGCGATATCCCACCACCTAACGACGTCCCCTTCGCAGAGCCACCAACTCCGAGGTAATTAAAACGGCTGGACGAACGCGTGGACGGCATGTACGTCGCGCTCGATACGATCCACGCGATCGCGTTCTAGGAAGGCTGAGCGCTTGCGCCGACCGATTCCGACCGGCCTTGCCCTTGCGGCGCTCGGCATCGTCTTCGGAGACATCGGAACGAGCCCGCTGTACACGATCAAGACCTGCTTTACGACCGCCAATGCCACGCCGACGGCCGAGAACGCAATCGGCATCGCTTCAGTCCTCATTTGGGCGCTCATCTTCGTCGTCTGCATCAAGTACGTCGGGGTATTGATGCGCATCGATCACGACGGCGAAGGTGGAATTCTCGCCTTGCTTGCGCGTGCCGAGCCCCCGCTGATCTTTGGCGTCCCAATGCGTCCCGATTGGATCGTCTGGGTTGCGGTGATCGGCGGAGCAATGATCATCGGCGATGGAATGATTACACCTGCGATCTCGGTGATCTCGGCAGTCGAGGGGCTGCGCGTCGCCACACCCGGCGCACAACCGCTTATCGTTCCGATCGCGTCGGGCATACTGCTGGCGCTGTTCGCGATCCAGTGGCGAGGAACGCAGAGCGTTGGAGTCATCTTCGGCCCGATCATGGCTCTTTGGTTTGTCGCAATCGCAGTGTCCGGCTTGGTCGCGATCGCCGCGCATCCTGCGATCCTGGCCGCCCTCAACCCACTTCATGGAGTGTGGTTTGTGACGCATCACGGCGCGTTCGGTTTTTTGATCTTCGGCGCGATCATTCTCGGAATGACCGGCGCGGAAGCGCTTTATGCCGACATGTCGCACTTCGGGCGGATTCCCATCGCGCTGGCATGGTATGCGTTCGTCTTCCCGGCACTCGTTCTCAACTACGTCGGCCAAAGTGCGATCGTCGCGGCGGAGCCCAGCGCCCTCGACTCGCCGTTCTACGCGCTCACACCGGGCTGGGCGCTGATGCCGATGGTGGTCCTAGCCACGGCCGCCACGATCATCGCGTCGCAGTCGCTGATATCGGGGGCGTTTACCCTGACCGAGCAAGCCATAGCGCTCAACCTGTGCCCCAGCATGACGGTGCGGCATACGTCCAAGGATCAGCGCGGGCAGGTTTACGTGCCGTTTGTGAACGCGATGCTCGCCGTCGCCTGCATCCTCCTCGTCGTCACGTTTCAGAGCAGCGACCGGCTGGCATCGATGTACGGTCTCGCCGTCTCCGCAACGATGCTCGCGACCGACGTTCTGTTTTATGTCGTCGCGACGCGCACGCTGCACTGGAAACCGGTGTGGGCTTTGGCGGTAGCCGGATCCTTCGCGCTATTGGACGCAAGTTTCGTCCTTGCGGGCCTGCATAAGTTCGTTGACGGCGCGTGGCTGCCGCTCGCCATCGCCGCAGTGATTTCGCTTACCGCAGTCACGTGGCTCATGGGGCGGCGCGTTGTCGCACGCGAACTGCTCGAGCAGCGAGAACCGGTCGACCAGTTCGCGGCCGAGCACGGAGCCTTAGCTTCGGCCCCAAAAGGCGCCGTCGTCCTTCTCAGCGGCGATCCTACCGGCGTTCCCTTCGTCAACTCCCATCGCTGGCTCGAGCGGCTCGTCAGCGACGAGATCGTCATCTTAATGACCGTAAAGCGGGTAGCGCGACCGTATCTGCCCGAAGCACAACGCGTTACCATCGACGAGATCTCGGAGCGTGTCGTGCGCATTCGAGCCGACTTCGGCTACATGGAGATGCGAAGATTGGCGCCGATTCTCAACGCATGCGGGGCCGCGAACTTAGACATCGACAAGGACACGACGTCGTTCGTCTTCGCCAATCCCGTCATCGTCGGAAAGCGTCACGGGGGATGGCCGCGTTGGCAGCGACTGTTCTTTGAGGTGATGCAGCATAACTCGCGCACTTTGGCCGCCGAGCTCGAAATCAAAGCAAACCGGCAAATTGCGCTCGGCGTCGAGGTCCAAATCTAGGCAACCTCTGACAAGAGCGATTACGGATGCGTGATGAGGGTTAAGCGGACGGTGCGCTTCTCGCCTGGATGAAAGTAATAGTCGCTTACGCCGGCTCCGCCGAGGGTCGGGTTGATTGAAGGGCGCGCGCAGGCCGGGTTGCGGGCGTCCTGCGGCAGCCAAGATTGGTAATAGTATTCGACGTCCTCGGTCTGAGCGTTGAAGATGTTGAAAACGTCAGCTTGGAGGTCGTAGCCGCGGTGCGTCTTCCACGTCCCCTGGGCATCGTACGTGACCGAGGCGGCCGAGACGGCATCGCCCTCTTGATCCAAAACGCGCGGCCCGAAGTAGCGCAGCCGTAGGCTCGCCGCGTAGTGGGGCTGGTCTACCGTGACTCCGGCCGCCGTGACGGCGTCGATCGACTCCGGCACGTACGTTCCCTCATTGTCGGGGTCGTTGAGAAAACGTGCGTTCGAGGTTGCAATATCGGCGTCGAGCGTAAGCCACGGCAAGGGCTGGTAGAAGTTGGCGAACTCGATGCCGCGCCGCATCGTGGGGCCTCCGGCGTACGTTACACCGGCATCGCCATCGAAGATTAGCTCGGAGTTGAGATGCAGCTGCCAAAAAGCGATCGTGCTGTTCAACCCGCCGCGGGAGTAACGATAACCCAGCTCTGCGCCCTCTGCACGCACCAGCGGCGCGTTCTGGAGCACCGGTTGTCCTAAGTAGTTATAAGGCACTTGAGTTTGGGGATCGAGCGTATCGGTTACGCCGCGCGCATCGTTGCTATGAAAGCCCTGCCCCCAGTCCGCATAAAGCTCCTGATTGGGCGACAGGGTGTACGCCGCGGTGAATTTCGGGAGAACGATGCCTGAAACGATTCGCCCGGAGTCGACGCCGATGC
>JBEKRW010000234.1:0-4292 GCA_049517595.1 Candidatus Cybelea sp.
AACGGCAGGTCGATCAGCGCGATCAAGAAGCTTTTCCCGAATAACTCGAAATTTCCGAACGCCCACGCCGCAGCGACTCCGAACACGAGGTAGCACGGGACGGCGATGACGGCGGCAAGCAGCGTTAAGCGAATCGCACTGAGGGTATCGGGATCGTGAAAGCTTGCGGCGTACGCGGCGAAGCCCTGGGCGAACGCTGCCGCGAAGACGCAACCCAACGGCACGAGAAGAAACGCCCCGAGGAACAGGACCGACGTCCCGATCAAAAGCCGCTTGACGAAGTCCGACTCGGTGACCGCCGGCGCGGCACTCGCCGGTAGGGCGTTAACCACTCAAACCCAGCGCCGGGCTTAGAGCCGGCTCCTCCGGCGCATTGCCTTCTCCCCGCCCGCCGCTCCACCGTTGAAGCATGTTGATGCCCAGCAGAAACACGAACGAGATGAGCAGCATCAGCGTTGCGATTGCCGTCGCCCCCGAGTAATCGTACTCCTCGAGTTTGGTGACGATAAGCAGCGGAGCGATCTCCGTTCGCATCGGCATGTTGCCGGCGATGAAGATGACGGAGCCGTACTCGCCGACGCCGCGCGCAAAGGCCAAGGCAAAACCGGTGATCGCCGCCGGCGCGATTGCCGGGTACAAAACGCGCGTAAACGTTTTCCAGCGGCTGGCCCCGAGGCTCGCGGCCGCCTCCTCCAACTCCCTATCGAGATCTTCCAGGATCGGCTGAACCGTCCGGACGACGAAGGGCAGTCCGATGAACGTAAGCGCCACGACGATGCCGAGCCGCGTGAACGCGACGTGAATCCCCAACGCCGCGAGCGGGCGTCCGAAGAAGCCGTTGGGCGCGTAGATTGTGGTTAGTGCGATGCCGGCAACCGCCGTCGGCAGCGCGAACGGCAAGTCGACGAGCGAGTCGAGAATTCGTTTGAATGGAAACTGGTACCGCACCAGCACCCACGCGACGAGCGTACCGAGGAAGAAGTTTATTCCCGCTGCGATGAGCGAGGCTCCGAAGCTAAGGCCGTACGCGGCCACAGCGCGTGGCCCCGTCACGATCCGCCAAAACTCGTGCCAGCCGATCTTCGAGGTTTCGACGAAGGTTGCGGCCAGCGGAAGCAGCACGATGAGCGAAAGGTAACAGACCGTAAAGCCCAGCGTCAGCCCGAAGCCCGGTATGATGCTCTTGCGCTTCAAACCGGCCGCGAATAAAGGCATCGCTACTGCTGGTTCGGCTGGTAGATTTGGTCGAAGATGCCGCCGTCGGCGAAGTAGGTCTGCTGCGCCGCATTCCATCCGCCGAACTGCGCGATCGTCACCATCTTGATCGCAGGAAACTGCCAGGAGTAGCGTTTCGCGACGGAGGCAAGGCGCGGACGAAAATAGTGACGCGCGATGATCTGCTGACCTTGCGGCGAGTACAAGTAATTGAGGTAAGCCTCGGCGACCCGCCGCGTTCCCTTCTTATCCGCGACGCCGTCGACGAGCGAAACCGGCGGCTCCGCGAGGATGCTCAGCGAGGGCCGAACGATCTGGAAACGGCCCGGGCCGAGTTTCTCGACGGCGAGCATCGCGTCGCTCTCCCACGCGATCTCTACGTCGCCGATGCCGCGTTCGACGAATGTGGTCGTCGAGCCGCGCGCGCCCGAATCGAGCACGGGTACGTTTTTGTAGAGTTTCGTCACGAAGGCCCGTGCCGCGCCGGCGTTACGACCCGACTTCGAGAGCGCGTAGGCCCAAGCGGCGAGAAAGTTCCATCGCGCGCCCCCCGACGTCTTCGGATTGGGAGTTATCACGGAGATGCCGGGGCGCACGAGGTCGCCCCAGTCTCGTATGTGCTTCGGATTCCCGGTGTGGACCAAGAAAACGATCGTCGACGTGTACGGCGTGCTGTTCTCTGGGAGCCGCGACTGCCAGCCGCGTGGAATCAATCCGGCCTTCGAGGCGATTTCGTCGATATCGTAGGCGAGCGCCAGCGTCACGACGTCGGCTTGGAGACCGTCGATGACGGCTCGGGCTTGTTTTCCCGAGCCGCCGTTCGACTGTTGAACCGTCACGCTTTGGCCCGTCTTTGCTTTCCAGTACGCGCTGAACACGGCGTTGTAATCGTCGTACAGTTCGCGCGTCGGGTCGTACGACACGTTGAGGATCGTCAGTGCGGGCTGTGATTGCGCAACGGCGTGCGAACCGGCCGCGAGCGCCGCTCCGGCGCTCGCAAGCAAGGCAACGATGGGGAGAAAGCGTTTCATTTGATCTTGGCTCGCTTCCTAGAAGTCGTATTCTAGTTGGAGGCGGTTGTATTTGAAGATGGGCAAGCCGCCGAAATACGACGAGCCGATCGTCGAGCCGGGCACGCAGTTCGTCGCGGCGGCTCCGCAGTAGGTGTTCGAAAGCGTGCGCGAGATGTAACGGTCGCGAAGCGACAAGCCGCGATACGGTCCGTGGGCCGGCATATGGCTGAAACGATAGCGTCCGTCGACCACCCAGATGTTGGTGTTCTCGGGCGCCAGCGCGTTGCCGTAGTTGTACCATGCGTCGGTGCCGATCCAGACCCACTTTGTGTTGGGCGTGGTGTAGGTCAGGCCGACTTTCTCTGAACTGCCGCCCGCGCGCCGGTCGACCATGCCCTGCGTCACGCTGGTCGTGAAGAGCGGATCGCTGTCGTAGTTATCCGTATAAGGGCTGGCCCAGCCGCCGTACTCGATCTGCGTCGTACCGTTGGTATTGGTATAGCACTGAGCGGCGTTGAGCGGAAGGAAGTACGCCAGGGTCGTCTTGGCTGAGATCTGGTAGTTGGAGTTGCTGCAAGTGACGCCCGCGGGCAGATTGACCGTATCGGTCTTCCACGGAATCTGATCGTAGCCGGCAGCGAACTGCAAGCCGCGATACGGAACGAACCCGATCTGAGCACCGAAGACTTGGCTGTCGACCTTGCCGATGAACGATTGGCCGGAGTTGCTCTCCGTGCCGCCTTGCAGTGCGATGTACGGCGCCCACTTACCGGTAAACGTATACTTTCCATCGCCCCACCATTGGTTGACTAGATCGCTCACATTGTAGAAATAGCCGTCAACCGCAAGGCCCTCGCCCGTTGGATTGGCATAGCCCAGCTTGGCGTAGGTAAAGCCGTTGGTGTTGATGCCTTGGCCACCCGGAACGATGATGTTCGATGCCATGCCGTTGTTGCCCGAAGGGAAACTCGTGAGCAGCGTCTGGCGGCTAAAGGTCGAGCTGGTCCGGTTTTCATAGGCCAGCATATCGGCACCCTCGACCGTCCAACCGCTGGGACTGGTGTATCCCAAATCGCCGCCCTCAAAAGCCGCCGGTTTGAGACGCGAATCGGCCGGATTGGCCCACGGCGAGACAAAGAGTTGGTTGCCCAGCGTTCCATCCCAGCCGTTAGCCCGGTACTTCACATACGCTTCGTCGAACGTGCTCAGCGTATAGGGAGCCAGCGTTTCGTCTTGATTGGTGCCCGGTGGAATCTGCGAGACGCAGAGGCCGCCTTTGGCGTTGTTGGCTGCGACGATACACGGACCGGTCGGGGCGATGGAATAGAAGTAGGTACCGCCCACGATCCAGCCGCTGTTGGGGAAATCCCATTCGGCGTGCGGCGCGATGCCGTTATTCCAACTCTCCTGGTTGACGCCGTTGGAGTTGTATTTAGCGCCGGGCGAAAAGTTGAACTGCGTGCCTGGATTATTCGAAGCATTCTGCCGCGTGAAGTAAAACGAACGGATGTAGCCGCCCAGCTTGAGCGGATTGGGCGTCGGCGGTGGCGGCGGCGGAGGCGCAACCGTCTCTTCGGGTACCGGCGGCGGAGGAGGAGCCTCCGTCGGCGGCGTCGCCGGAATGTAGCGGACCACGACTAAGCGCCGGTCGGGAACCCATTGCACGTAGGCACCCATGCTCTCCGAAATCACGCGCACCGGGACCAGCACCACGCCGTGATAGATCATTGGCGGTACGTCGAGCGGACGCGACTCGCCGTTGATAATCACCATAGGCTTGCCCACGGTCACGACCGTCGTCGCGCCGGCTTTGGTGACCGTCGCCGTTTGGCCCGATGCATCGAACGTAACCGTGGCGCCCATCGCTTCGAACATCGAGCGCAACGGCAGATAGATCGTGCCGCCCTTGGCGTAAGCCGCTAAGACGCGCCCCTGCTTGAGCACGTCGGGCTTGGTATACACGTGGTGGTCGTTATAGAGAATCGGAATCTGCCCCGACGGAGGCGAACCGAAGTCTGCTGCGGTGCTCGTCTGCGCCACTGGTGTTGCCTGCGTTTCCGCCAG
>JBEKRW010000235.1:0-4291 GCA_049517595.1 Candidatus Cybelea sp.
CGACCGCGAACCAAACGACCGTAGCGCCGCCGGGATTCGACGGGAACCACCTGCTCGTGCGAATGCTGCTCGCCGACGAAAAGGTGGTCTGGCTCGACGACCTGCGCACGCAACTCGATACCGAAAATGCGGCAATCTACACGCTGGCGATGCCCGTTACCGTCCGCCACGAGCTCGTTTCGTTTACGCTTTACGGCGCGCACTCGAACGGGGCGCAACTCGACCCCGACGAAGTGGCTTTACTGGAGGAACTTGCGGTCGAAGCCGCGCGGGCGTACGACCATGTGGAGGCGGTGCGCGTACGCGAGCGGTACGCGCAGTTTACTGCGCCGGTTCTGGGCTAACTTTCGTACAAGGCGTGAGCCGGGAGGAGACATCATGCCGAAGGACGGCGGCATTATCGGGATATCGGACCACGGCGGTTGGGCTGTACTCGTGACGGTAGCCCGCGAAGGGACCCTTCTCGACCGCCGCCGCGTTGAGCTCGTGGACGACAGCCTGCCCGCGCTTCCGCATCACCACGAAGGGCAGGGGCTACCGCTGGACGAGGCCGTGGCGTTGGTCGAGCGCGTGCGCGCTTCGGCGGAGCGCCATGCGGCGCTCGCGCTCGACGCCGTCACGCTGGCTGTGCCACGTGTCCTCGGCATCGCGCTTCGCAATCTGCAACCGCTTCCGCCAACAATCGCGGACCGCCTCAAGGATTATCGTGCGCGCAACGTCGCCGACTGGGTAATGTACCGCAACGCCCTGGCGTCCGCTGCGGAGGCGCGCGGTTATCCAGTCTACTGGTACGACGCGAAGAAAGTATTAAGCGCGGCGAGCGACTTTCTTAACGTGCGCAGGGCAGTCGGGCCACCGTGGAACAAAGACCACAAGCTTGCAATGGCGGCGGCCGTAATCGCGGCGGAAGCCTTTATGCAGTGAGTGGGGAGAAGAGCGAGTTGGAAACGAAGCCCGCCGGGAAGACGAGAGGCAAGTTCCTCGTACGATGCGCGCAATTCTTGGCTGGCTTGGGCCTGTTGCGCGTCCGGCCCGAATATGCGATGGCGCAAGGCGTTGCGGGGGAGTCGAACCCCAGCGGAAAGCCGCCGTACAACATCGTGTTCCTCATCGTCGACCAGCGGGTAGAAAAGCTGCTGGCGGCTTCCGATTATTCGCTGCCCGCCATGAACGCGCTCGCGAGCCGCGGCGTCACGTTTTCACAGCACTTTATTTCGGCGGCCCAGTGCTCGCCGTCGAGGGCGTCTTTTCTCACCGGTCAGCCGCCTCAGGTTACGGGCGTTATCGACCAGATGCAGTTCTCGTTCGTGAAAAGCCTGAATCCGGCGATGCCCAATATGGGATCCGTCCTAAAAACGATGGGCTATAAAACGGCGTACTTCGGAAAGTTCGAAATGGACAAGAGCATTCTCGACCCGAAACCCAGCATCAACTATAGTACCGCGGCTCAAGCATACGGGTTCGACGTGTTCAGCGCAGGTGGGGACATTGGCAGCACGCCGGATAGCGGCTACGACAACGACCCTTTCATCGCGGGCGAAAGCGTTCGATATCTGCTCGAAAACGCCCCGGAGGCTCGGAAGACTGGCCAACCATTTTTCATGGTTGCAAGTTTCGTCAATCCGCACGACATCATGTACGGCGACGGCAACGTTCCCGGTCAACCCGATGTGCAGAAGCCGGTTGTGCCGTCTGCCGTTCCGCCGCCGCCGGCAAACAAGATTTACGAAAAGACGTGGCCGTTCGAGCTTCCGGCCAGCCTGAACGAATCGCTCGCCGCGCCCGGCATGCCGGGTGCGCTTTCGGAATACAAGCAAGGATGGGACGGCTGGTCCGGCACGATCCCAACGGATCGCAAAGACATGTGGACGATTTTCTACAACTACTATCTCAACGCAATTCAGGACGTCGACCGCGGCATCCAACAGATCGTCGACGCGATGGATCAAACGGATTCGTGGAAGGACACGGTCGTCGTTTTCACGGCCGATCACGGCGAGATGGGCGGCGCCCACGGCGGCCTTAAAGGTAAGGGTCCGTTCGTCTACGAGGAAAACATCCACGTCCCGTTAATCATCGCGCACCCTGGCGCGCAGGGCGGCACGACTTGCCCCGCGCTCACGAGTCATCTCGATCTCCTTCCCACGTTTGCCGGGCTTACGGGGCTGCCCGAGTCGAAGCGGCCGCCCGCGGTGAAGGCGCTGCCGGGCCACGACTTCTCGACGCTTCTGGCCGAGCCGGAAAAAGCAAGCTTGACGGAGATTCGTCCAGCCATTCTTTTTAACTACGTTGGTCCATCGACGGTTGACGGAGCCTTCCTCAACAAGACGATGGACACGCAGTTTATGAACGAAACGTCGCCACCGCTTTCCGAGGCGGATCTAACGAAGCGCGGTCTCCTCGCTTTGGTGTTTGACGGGCGCTACAAATTTGGCCGGTACTACGCGCCAACTGCGTGTAACACGCCGCAGACCATGGACGAGATTTTCAAAAACAACGACGTGCAGTTCTTCGACCTGCAGACCGACCAACATGAAGTTCAAAACCTTGCGTTAGAGCGCGAAAAGAACCACGGGGCGATCTTGCGGATGAACGCGCTGCTCAACGACCTGATGGCGAAAGAGGTTGGTGGAAACGACTGCGCGCTCCTGACAAGCGCTCTAGGCCCCGTCGGCGCAAAGTGAGCCCGGTAGACGTTTAGCTCGCGGTGGGAAACCTGCCGTTGAGCGCGATCACGTAGCAGCGGGGCTATTCCATACTGGTTTGCCTCATGATGACCGCCGGGTACTTCCCCCGAAGCCGCTTAGAGCTCGCGGCGCAGGCCGGAACCCCGCACTACCGGAGCGTGTCGTCGGTGTTACCGAATGGAGCGTCCGGAGGTTACCCAAGAATGCTCATTCAATCGATCCATTTCACATTCGCTCCTGAAGACGCGGACAGAGCCGCGAGTTTTCTCCGAGAGCTGCGCGAGGAGTCACGCAAAGAGGACGGCGTTCTTCGCTTTGACGTCTGCCGGAGTAAGGAAAAACCAAATGTATTTGCCTTATGGGAAGAGTACCGGACAGTCTTCCCTATACGATGACGGATCCGTGCTGGCGTGCGAACGGTGCTCCTTCGAATATCGTCCCCCAAATCGGTATGTCGGCAAGTGAGTCCGCGCCAACGGCGTAAGGGTCTTCCGTGAGGATCGTAAAGTCCGCGCGTTTTCCCGAGGTTGCGGTACCGATTTCATTCTCGAGTCCGAGCATGAAGGCGGCGTCGACGGTAATTGCACGAAGCGCTTGTTCGAGCGTCAATCGCTCGTTTTCGGCCAGCTGCGCACCCTCGGCGGTGCGGCGGGTGATGGCGATTTGTGCTAGGCGCAACGGCTGGGCGGGCGCCATCGCGAAGTCCGAGTGCAGCGCGAGGGGAACGCCGGCGCGGGCAACGCTGCCGATCCGCACCATCTTCAACGTGCGGTCGCGCCCAAGAGCTTGTTGGAGATATTGGTCACCCAGCTCGTACATGTAATATGGATTGGCAGAAACGATGCCGCCCAAGCGCGCCAGCCTGCGTACTTGCTCGCCGGTGCCGTAGCCGAAATGCTCGATTGTAAAGCGATGATCGGTGCGAGGCTTTGCATCTTGCAGCATTTGCAACGTATTTAGTACCATCTCGAGTCCCGCATCGCCGTTGGTATGGACGTGGATCTGGTACCCGGAGTTCCAAAACGTCGTGGCGAGCTGCCCGAACAACGAAAGGGGCGTCATCCACTCGCCGCGGTGGCCGTCGATGTAGCCGGCGCCACCGATTTGCATGCCCAGCGAATAGAAGGCGCCGTCTGCGAATAGCTTGATATGGCGCCCGAAGCGCAAACGGTGAGTGTTGCGCTGCGGCAATGCGTCGGCCCACGCGAGAGCCCGCTCCGCGCCGAGTTTCATCGCCGGCGTCTTGGCATCGGCAACAAAGAAAGTGCGGAATGGGACGTCGTCGCTGTCGAGCACCGCTTTGGGTCCTAGCCATTCGAGATCCGGATCGGTGATGCCGAACGACATCTCGGCAATCGTCGTGATTCCGCCGAAGCGAACGACGTCGCGAGCGCGCGCCACCCCTGCAAGGAAGCGCGCGCGATCGAACATGTACGGTGCGAGCTTCGCTGCTGCAAGCTCGACCATGCCGGATTCCCAATAGTGCCCGGCAGCGTAATCCACGCAAGAATGCGAGCGGGCCTCGTCTTCGGTCAGGTTCCAGCGCTTTAGTGCTGCCGTATTGAAGAACATTTCGTGTGCCGAGCGGTGCCAGACGACGATCG
>JBEKRW010000236.1:0-4289 GCA_049517595.1 Candidatus Cybelea sp.
ATGAACGTCGCTTGAACCGTGCCGAGCACGATGGTCAGCCAACGCGTGTACTGGCTGTTCTTTTTACGCCCTTCCTCGCCGCCTTTCTTGGCCCTCTCCTCGCGCTGCGGCATGACGACCGTCATGAGCTGCATGATGATGGACGCATTGATGTACGGGGTGATCCCCATCGCGATGATCGAAAGCTTCTGAAGCGCGCCGCCCGACAGGAAGCCGAGCAAGTTATAAAACGCGCCGCTCTGCAGCACCCGCTGCCACGCTGCCTGATTGACGTTGGGCAGCTGCACGTGGATCATGAACACGAACCACGCGAAGGCGAAGAAAACGAAGAGGATCCGCTTCCGGATCTCCGGTACGAGCACGGCCGCCCGCAGGTTATCGAACACTATGCTTGTTCCGCGGCTTCTTCGATCTGCGCTCCGGCAGTCGCGAGCGCCTCGCGCGCGCCCTTCGAGAAGAGCACGTCGCGGAAACGCAGACCCGCCGGAAGAGCGACGCTGGGGCCGCCGTCACCGAGAATCTTTACGCCGTCGAGCAGCGACTTGAGAATTCCGTGCTCTTTCAACGACTCCGGAGTAACGTCGACGCTGGCATCCCACTTGGCCAGGCGGCTCAGCTTGACAACCGCGAGACGCGTGCCGAAGTGACCCGTGTCGCGCGCCTTCTGCGAATACCCGCGCCCGTGCGGCAGGCGCCGCGCCCAGGCGGTTTGACCGCCTTCGAAGGCCGGGCCCTTGCCGCCGCCGGAACGGACGGTCTGACCCTTGCCGCCCTCGCCGCCGGTCTTGACCATGCCCGAGCCGTGGCCGCGCCCGATGCGCTGCCGCTTCGGCCGGCTTCCGGGCGCCGGTTTGAGGGCGCCGAGTTTGAGAATCTGCTTTTCTGCCATGTGATTATGCCGCGTAGATTTCTTTGACGGTTTTGCCGCGCATCGCGGCAACTTGTTCGACGGTCCGCAGTGAACCCAGCGCCGATACGGTCGCCATCACCACGTTGATCGGGTTGGTGGTCCCCAAACACTTGGTAAGGATATCGTGGATGCCGGCCAGCTCGAGCACGGCCCGCATCGACCCGCCGGCGATGACGCCGGTTCCGGGCGCGGCGGGCTTGAGCAGAACCGTCGCGGCGCCGACTTCGTGGCGCACTTCATGGGGAATCGTTCGGTCGACCATGGCGACGGTAACGAGGCTCTTGCGAGCCTGCTCGACGGCTTTGCGAATCGCCTCGGGAACCTCGGCTGCCTTGCCGATGGCAAATCCAACTTTGCCTTTACGGTCCCCGACGACGACGAGGGCGCTAAAGCTGAAACGCTTGCCGCCTTTGACGACTTTCGCGACGCGATTGACGCGCACGACCGTCTCTTCAAAACCACTATTGTCGCGATCGCGACCTCTATATTGCATCAGAAAGTCAACCCCGCTTCGCGGGCAGCGTCCGCAAGCGCGCGAACGCGGCCATGGTATTTGTATCCGCCCCGGTCAAAGACGACTGCGGAGATGCCGGCGGCCTTCGCTTTGCCGGCAATCGCCGTACCGATGGCCGCAGCGGCCGCAAGGTTCGTCTTAGAGCTCAATCCGGTTGCGAGCGTTGGGTCGAGCGTCGACGCCATCGCCAGCGTATGCCCCTTCGCATCGTCGACCAGCACGGCGTAAATATGATGCAGCGAGCGGCGCACGAAAAGCCGCGGCCGTTCCGGCGTGCCGGAAAGCTTCTTGCGAAGGCGTACGTGGCGCTCGCGCCGCGCTACCGCTTTACTTATCACTTCTTTCCAGCCTTTCCAGCCTTACCGAGTTTCTTGCGAATGCGCTCGCCTTCGTAGCGAATGCCCTTGCCCTTGTACGGCTCCGGCTGGCGCAAGCGCCGGATGTCGGCGGCCACTTGCCCCACGGCCTGCTTATCGATGCCGTCAACGTGAATCTTCGTCTGGCCTTCGACCGATAGCGCGACGCCTTTAGGCGCTTCGAACGCGACCGGATGCGAGTAGCCCAGGCTCAACGTGAGGTTCTCGCCGGACTTGGCGACGCGGTAACCGACGCCGCTGATCTCCAGACTCTTGCGGAAGCCCTTGCTGACGCCCTCGACCATGTTCGCAATGAGCGTACGCGTCAAACCGTGCGCGCTGCGATGCTGCTTCGCATCGCCCTTGCGAGCGACGATCACTTTTCCATCCTCGAGCTGGACGTCAACGACGCGGGAAAGAATCTGCTGGTGCAGCTCTCCCTTCGGCCCGCTGACGCGAACGACGTCGTCTTCTACCTTCACGTTAACTCCTGAAGGCACGACGACGGGCAGTTTACCTATGCGAGACATTGTCGCACCACCTTACCAAACGTACGCAAGAACCTCTCCTCCGACGCCTTGCTTCTTCGCGCGTTTCCCCGACATGATGCCCTGCGGCGTCGAGATGATCACCAAACCGAGGCCGCCGAGGACTCGGGGGATCTCCGTCTTGCCGGTGTAGACGCGTAGCCCGGGCCGAGAGATGCGGCGAAGACCGGTGATGATCTTCTCCTTCTCGGGGCCGTAGCGAAGCTGAATGCGAATCTTGCCTTGGGGACCTTCGGCCACGCGTTCGAAGCTCTCGATGAAACCTTCGTCTTGCAGAATTTGCGCGATGGCTGCTTTCGCTCGCGAAGCCGGCACGTCGACCGTCTTGTGGTTGGCCGTGTTGGCGTTGCGGATGCGTGTCAGCATATCGGCAATCGGGTC
Source organism: Candidatus Cybelea sp. (assembly GCA_049517595.1). Classification (GTDB taxonomy): domain Bacteria; phylum Vulcanimicrobiota; class Vulcanimicrobiia; order Vulcanimicrobiales; family Vulcanimicrobiaceae; genus Cybelea. Next base: position 2,710 of record JBEKRW010000236.1, read on the forward strand.
GGTTATCGACATGTGCTCGTGCTCCTTACCATGAGGCCTTCGTGACGCCGGGAACCACGCCGGCATGCGCGTTCTCCCGGAAACAAATCCGGCACATCGCAAACTTGCGCAGATAGCCCCGCGGGCGCCCGCAGATTTTGCAGCGGTTGTGCCCGCGCACCGAAAACTTCGGCGTGCGCTTCGACTTTACGATCAAACTCGTTTTTGCCACTGTTACCCCTTCGCTCCCGCGGGCGTCGAAGCGGGCTTCTGCAACGGCAAGCCCATCGCAACCAAAAACTCCGAGGCCTCCTCGTCGGTCTTGGCGGTCGTCACGATCGTGACGTCCATGCCGCGCGCCTTGTCGACCTTGTCGTAGTTGATTTCCGGAAAGACGAGCTGTTCGCGCAAGCCTAAGTTGTAGTTGCCGCGACCGTCGAACGACTTGGCGGGAAGCCCACGAAAGTCGCGGATACGCGGCAGCACCACGTTGAAGAGCTTATCCACGAACACGTACATCCGGTCGCCGCGCAGCGTCACCTTGGCGGCGATGTTCATTCCGGCCCGCAGCTTGAACGCCGCGATGGATTTCTTCGCCTTGGCGATGACGGGCTTTTGACCGGTGATCGCCGTCAGTTCGCTGACCGCAGCATCGAGCGCCTTAGGATTAACGATCGCCTCACCGACGCTCATGTTCACGACGACCTTCTCCAACTTCGGAATTTGATTGACGTTCTTATACCCAAAACGCTCCTGCAGCTGACCGCGAATCTGCTGTTCGTACCGTTCCTTCAGACGCTCCGCCATCGCGTTAAGCTCCCTTCGCCGATTCGCGCGCGGGCTCGCCGCAGCGCGCACAGATGCGATGAACGGCACCGTCGGCAGCACGGCCGCGCCGCAGCCGGGTCGGGGCTTTGCACTTCTCACAGACGTATTGAAGGGCCGAGAGCGGCAACGGCGCCTCCTTCTCGATGATGCCCCCGGTCTGGGTCGAACCACCCATATTCGTCGCCTTCGAGTTCTGTTTGGTATGGCGCTTCACGACGTTGGCGCCTTCCACGGTGGCGGTGCCGGCTTCGATCTGCACGGCCTTTATGGTTCCGCGTTTTCCGCGTTCCTTGCCGCGCCGGATCATCACCGTGTCGCCCTTAATGACGTATGCCTTCGCCGGCATCCTAAAGTACCTCCGGTGCGAGAGAAGCGATCTTCAAGAAACCGCGCTCGCGCAGCTCGCGCATAACCGGCCCGAAGACTCGAGTGCCGCGCGGGTCCAGGTTATCTTTTTCACCCTTGATGATCACGCAAGCGTTGTCGTCGCAGCGGACGACCGAGCCGTCCGCGCGCCTCATCGGGGCGCTGGTCCGTACGACCACCGCCTTCACGACCTGACCTTTTTTTACCGCAGCGCCGGGAATCGCGCTCTTGACGGTGCCGACGATCACGTCGCCGACGTGCGCGTAAACGTGGCGGCCGCCGCCGGTGATGTGGATTACGAGGAGCTCGCGAGCGCCGCTGTTGTCGGCAACCCGCAGACGAGTCTCTTGTTGAATCATTTGGCTCGCTCCACGATCTCGACCAGACGCCAGCGCTTCTCGCGCGAC
>JBEKRW010000237.1:0-4267 GCA_049517595.1 Candidatus Cybelea sp.
GTCCTGACCAGATATCCATCTGCAGTCCGATCGTATACTTGATAGCCCGCTCTGAGTGCGTCGGCTAACGATTTGAAGACGATAAGACCTGCCATCTGGAACCTCCTTTCTCGATACTTACGCTCTCTATACAGTATAACGGCTCTAGTGGCAAGAGCGTTCACCGATTCCCATGATTTTTCTGAGAATTAGCAGAAAATACGATTGGCATGGCGACGCTTGACTTGCATCCCCGCGTTCACACGACGACGGTACTCGAGCGCCGCGAGTTTGCGACTGGAGTGATCCTCTTGACGCTGCATGCGCCGGACCTCGCAAATGCAACGCAACCGGGCCAATACGTGATGGCGATTCCACCGAGTGGCGAAGCCGCCGCGACCGCGCTGGCCGTCTATGAAGCCGAAGGCAAGCGCGCGAGCATTCTCTTCTTCGTAACAGGCAAGCGCACGCGCGAACTCGCGACCCTGGGGCGCGACGACCGGCTCGACGTGGTAGGGCCGCTGGGTAATGGCTTCGACTGCACGGGCGAGGCGCGTGACGTCGCGATCGTCGCCGGCGGCGTCGGCATCGCGTCGGTCTGGCTGTGCGCGCGCCGGCTGTTGAGCGCAGGCGCCAACGTGCGCCTTTTCTATGGAGCGCGAACCGCGGAGCTGCTGGTAGACGTCCAACGATTCGCCGATGCCGGCTGCGAGCTGATCCTGACCACCGACGACGGCACGCGCGGCGAACCAGGATTTGTGACCGACGCATTAGCGCGTTTGCGTCAGCCTGAGATGATTTACGCGTGCGGTCCGTCGCCGATGTTACGGCGCGTTGGAGAGATCGCAAACCGCATCGGCGTGCGCGCGCAGCTCTCGTTGGAAGAGACGTTCGGCTGCGGCGTCGGCGGGTGTTGGGGCTGCGTCGTTCCGCTGACGAGCGCAAGCGCGCAAGCTCCCAGTTTTCCGCCGGCAGCACGCGGGGGAAGCGACGTCGTCTTCGCGCGCGTCTGCAAAGAAGGCCCGGTCTTTTGGGCGCACGAGCTGAAGTGGTAAATCGCCGGCCCGCGCTCGCGACCAAGCTCGGGAAGCTCGAGCTTGCCTATCCCACCTTGATGGGCAGCGGGTGCTACGGATCGGGTGAAGAGTTTGCGCCGTTTGCCGACCTTTCGAAGATCGGTGGGATCGTGCTCAAGAGCGTCACGCGACTGCCGCGCCTCGGCAATCCGACGCCGCGGCTCGTTCATACGCCCGCAGGCATGCTCAACGCGATCGGCTTGCAGAATCCGGGAATCGACTGGTATCTCGAGCGCGAGCTTCACAAGTACGCCGGCCGGCCGTGTAAGATAATCGGAAGCGTGGCGGGATTTCAGATCGACGATTATCCCTACGTCTGCGAGCGTCTGGCGGCGCGCGACGAGATCGATGCCGTCGAGCTGAACGTTTCGTGCCCCAACGTCGCGCGCGAGGGAGAAACGTTCGGTTGCGATCCGGATCTGACGGCCCGAGTCGTCGAAGCGGCGCGGGCCACGACGAACAAGACGCTGATCGTCAAACTCTCCCCGAACGTCACCGACATCGTCGCGGTCGCTCGCCAAGCAGAGAACAGCGGGGCGGACGCCCTGGCCGTCATCAACACGGTGCGCGGCATGGCCATCGACGTTGAAACCTGGCGGCCACGATTAGGCAATATCACAGGCGGTCTTTCCGGCCCGGCGATTCGACCGATTGCGGTGCTCGCCGTGTACGAAATCGCGCGAGCCGTGAACATTCCGATCGTCGGTCAAGGAGGCATCGAGAATCTCACCGATGCACTCGAGTTTTTCCTCGCCGGCGCGACGGCAATCTCGATCGGAACGGCGAACTTTACCGACCCACGGATTCCCGAGCGCCTCGTCGAGGAGCTGCAGGCCTACCTGACGCGGCGCAACCTCGGTTCGATTCAAGAACTCGTTGGAAGGGCGAACGTCGAAATCGCGACGGCCCATCAGTATGAAGGAGATGAAGGTTGATTCAATGGCGCAACTGATCGTTGCCCTCGACGTGCCTTCCGCGCAGGATGCCGAACGGCTCGTCGACGCGCTCTACGAACTCGACGTTATTCTGAAGATCGGGCTCGAGGCGCTCTGCGCCTATCCGGAGCGCATTTTTTCCTACTGCGAAGCGCGCGACGTACGAACGTTCGTCGACGCAAAGCTGCACGACATCCCGCGAACCGTCGGCGCGGCCGTCTCGGGGCTAGTGCGCCCGACGGTGCAGATGATCAACGTCCACGCCCTCGGCGGCCACGAGATGATGTGCGCCGCCGTCGATGCCGCCTCCGAACGGGCCGCGCAGCTCGAGATTCCCACACCCCTCATCTTCGCGGTCACGCTGCTCACGAGCATTGCCGCCGAAGATCTCAACGAGCTGGGGCTCCAAGGAGGTCCCGGTGAAAACGCGATCCGCCTGGCAGCACTGGCGCGCGATGCGGGCTGCGCCGGCGTCGTCTGCAGCGCGCACGACGTGCGCGATCTCAAACGCTTCTTCGGCGACGACTTTCTTACGCTGACGCCCGGCATTCGCCCGACGGGGAGCGCGCACGGTGATCAAAAACGCGTGACCACTCCTGCAGAAGCCGTCGCTGCGGGGTCCGACTATATCGTCGTCGGGCGCCCGATCGTCGAATCCTCCGATCCCGTGGCTGCCGCGAGAGCGATCTTGGAGGAGATGAGCGTACGCGCGTGAGCGAGACGCAGCTCGACCTGCAGTCGGCGCTGACGCAGCGCGGAGCGCTTCTCGAGGGGCACTTCCGTTTGAGCTCCGGCCGTCACAGCGATCGTTTCGTGCAAAAGTTTCGGATCCTCGAGGACCCTGCGCTGCTCGAACCCGTTTCGAAGACGATCGCGGCGCAGTTTCGCGACGCGAATCCAAGCATCGTCGTCGGCGCCGCGGTCGGCGGCATCCTTCTGGCCTACGAAGTTGCCCGGCAGCTTGGGACCAAAGCGATCTTCGTTGAGAAAGAGGACGGCGTCCCAGCGTTGCGCCGCGGATTCTCGCTCTCGGCCTCCGATCGCGTGCTCGTGGTCGAAGACGTCGTCACGACCGGTCTCTCCGTTCGCGAAGTGCTAGGCGTCGTGCGACGCTCCGGTGCGGATGTCGTTGGCGTCGGCGTCGTCGTCGCGCGAGCCGAACACGATTTCGGGGTACGTACGTATGCGCTGCTGAATCTGCCGATTATCTCGTACGACGCCGCCGAGTGCCCGCAGTGCCGCGCCGGAGAAGCGGTGACCGATCCGGGCTCGCGCCGCGCGTGAGCTTGCAGGTTCGGCGCGAAGCGGCTTCGGGAGCCGATGCGACTGCTGACCGTGATTTCGTGCAATCGCTTGGGCGTCGTACCGTGATGTCGAGCGCCGGCAGCATGCGCCGGGCAACCGAACCGGCGGCGAGACTGGCCTTCGAGCGGCTCTGCGAGATCGTCGCGGGCCAATCGCACGTCACATTTATCGCACATCAGAACGGGGAGCGCCTCGGTTTCCTGCTGTTGCTCGACCAGCTTCCCGACGAAGTCACGCTGATGGATCAGGGTTTCGTTGCCTACATGGCCGTCGAGCCGGAACGCCAAGGAACTGGCGTGGGAACGGCGCTGTTGGCGGCAGCCGAGGACGAGGCGCGGCGGCGGGGTCTGCCGTTTATAGCGCTCATGGTCACCGAAGAGAACGAGCGCGGTCGTCGCTTGTACGAGCGCGCCGGCTATCGCACCGAACGGCGGTTGCTGTGCAAACCCCTGTAAGCAGCCGCGTCTGGCGGCGCGCCGCCTGGGTCGCGGGCGGCGTTGTCCTGCTCGCTGCCGCACTCTGGTTTGCCGCCCACATCCCGCGAACGATTTCGATCTTCCTCATCGCGGCCTTCATCGCGTTTGGCGTTCAGCCGATCGTCGGCCGCTTGGAACGGCGCATGCCCAAGCCCTTGGCCGTCGGAATCGTCTTTGTCGGACTGCTCGCCTTGATTGCGATCTTCTTGGTGATCGTCGTGCCGCTTGCGATCAGTCAGACGCAGCTCTTGGCTGCGAACGTTCCGGCGTACGCGGGAACCGCTCAAGACTGGATGACGCAGGGTGAGAACTCGCTCCAACGGCTTTTGCCGACACTCAAGCTGCCCGCCTACGGCGTCGGCACCGGCCACATAGGTGCGTCGCAGACGTCGAGCTTCATCACCGGCGCGGTGGCTTCGTTGGGCGCCATCGCGCTGAATACCGCCACCGGTTTTTTCATCGCGTTCTCGTCGATCGTTCTCTCGGTTTTCTTCCT
>JBEKRW010000238.1:0-4260 GCA_049517595.1 Candidatus Cybelea sp.
GCCGAGGTGCCGGTCGCATACTCCGAACTGCCGCCGCCGATATCCAGCACTCCCGCGCGTTCGCCCCGCAGCTCACCCAATGCCGTCAGCGCGCCCCGATAGGATGCTGCTGCTTCTTCTTCTCCGGAAAGGGTCCGCAGCGGCGTGCCCAGCAACGCTTCGATTCGCTGCGAAAACTCGTCGCCATTCTCCGCCCGGCGCAGCGCGCTCGTCGCCACCGCGAAGAGCCGAATGTAGTGCCCTTTCACGGCACGTTGCAACTGTCCGATCGCCTCGAGCGTTCGCTGCATCGGCTCGTCGCCGAGCCGCCCCTGCTCGCCCAAGCCTTCGCCGATCCGCGTGCCGATGGAGCGGGCGGTTTCGACGCGCGGTACTGTCGGCGCGATGTCGGCCAGCAGCAGCCGGGTCGAGTTCGTGCCGATCGAAATAATCGCGAATCGCTTGCTCATGGATGCTGCTTCGCGGCAAAGTACGCTGCGCGCCGTTTCTTTTGCAAGAAATGGCGCTCGGCCGCCGGCATCGCGTCGGCCGGCTCCCATCCTTGCGTGCTCTTGAGATACGAAGCGATCTGTTCCTCGAGATCGTCGTCGCTGATTTGCGGAGCGAGTGAAACCGAGGCGCGCCGGCCGTCTCGCCGGACTTCGAATGCCAGGCGTTTGCGCCGCAAGAGCGAGCGCTGATACTGATCGCGATGCTCCGCTACGTCGGACGCGCTCGCCGTTGCGAGGTCGCCTCCTTCGAGGCGAACCGTCGCTCCGTAGGCGTTGAGGTTGATGACGACTCCTTTGAGCGTGTCGCTCACGGCGACGCGGCAGGTTGGGGCGATACGAAGATAAGCGCCTCGTTTGGCCGCACGAGGCGCAACCGGTCGTGGATCTCCGGAACGGCACCTTCCGGATCGCGCAGCCGGCGCAACTCGCGCAGCTGTTCGTCGCGCTGCCGTTGCAGCGAGGCCATATCGGCGCGAATCGCCGAAAGCTGACGTTCGGCCGCGACGTCGTCGCCGATTGCGCGCGCAAACTGGACGACCACCAGTACCACGAGGAGTAGGACGACTGCCGCTGCCAGCAGTCGGCCGGCGGCGCGGAGGACGGGGCGGGCGCGTCTCAGCGCGCCGTTCGAACGGGTTCCAGTCCTTCTGCTTGCCATTCTCCCAATCGACGGTATTTTCGATACCGTTGGTCCAAGAGCATTTCCGGCGTCAGGGACGCCAAGCGCGCGAGCACCGCGTCGACGGCAGCGAGCGTCTGCGTCACGACGTCCGGCGCATTGCGATGGGCGCCGCCCAACGGCTCGGGGAGTATTTGGTCCACGATACCGAACCGGTGCAAATCATCAGCCGTTAACTTCAAGTGCGACGCCGCTTCTTCCGCTTTGCTCGAATCCGACCACAAGATCGCAGCGCAACCCTCGGGAGAGGCGACCGAATACGTGCTGTGCTCGAGCATGATGACGAAGTCGGCAATTGCGAGCGCGAGCGCGCCGCCCGAACCGCCCTCGCCGACGACCGTTGCTACGATCGGAACCTTCGCCGTCGTAAACGTCTGCAGGCAAATCGCAATCGCTTCCGACTGCGCGTGCTCCTCAGAGCTGATGCCGGGATCGGCGCCCTTGGTATCCACGAAGGTCACGATCGGCAGACCTAATCGCGACGCGAGCCGGGCCAGCCGGGTTGCCTTGCGATAGCCTTCCGGTGTGGGCATCCCAAAGTTTCGCCGCAAGTTCTCCTTCGTATCGCGCCCGCGCTGTTGGCCCAGCACCATGACGTTGCGCGACCGCAGGGTGCCGAACCCGCCGACGATGGACGGGTCGTCGCGGAAGTGCCGGTCGCCGTGCAGTTCGTCAAACCGATCGAAACGCGAGATATAGTCCAGCGAGGTCGGTCGATTGGGATGGCGCGCCATGTGCACCTTCTCCCAAGGCGAGAGCGTTCCGAACAGCTCGTGCAAGATCTGCTGGTATTTTTGCTCCAGCGCGGCGATCTCGCTCGACATGTCGAGCGGCTGCGCGGCCGAGGCCTCGCGCAGTTCGGCGATGCGCCGTTCCAGTTCGACCAAGCTTCGCTCGCGCTCGACGATGATATTGTTACTCATGACCTGCGTACTCCAGTAGCCGCACCAGAGTATCTTTGAGATCCGTGCGCTCGACGACCATGTCGATCGCGCCCTTCTCCAACAAGAACTCGGCAGTTTGAAACTGATCGGGCAAGCGCTGGCGGATCGTCTGTTCGATCACCCGCCGTCCTGCGAAGCCGATCATGGCTTTGGATTCGGCAACGATCACGTCCGCTTGAAAGGCAAACGACGCGGAGACGCCGCCGCTGGTCGGATCGGTCAGCACGACGATGTAAAAGTTGCCGTCCTCCATGAAACGCGAGACCGCTGCGGTCGTCTTCGCCAGTTGCATGAGCGCCAGCATGCCCTCTTCCATTCGGGCGCCGCCGGAGGCAGCAAATATAACGCAGGGCACGTGTTCGCGCCGCGCCGCTTCGAAAAGCAGCGTAATCCGCTCGCCGGTGACCTGGCCCATCGTTCCGCCGCGAAAGTGAAAGTCCATCACGCCCAGGCCGACGCGGTGCCCTCCAATTGAGGCGAACCCGCAGACGACCGATTCCGACAGGCCGCTGCGCTCGCGGTCGGCTTTGAGCTTCGCCGGATAGCTTTTTCGGTCGGACCAGTCCAGCGGATCCCCGGGCAATACGTCGGCGCCCAACTCGGTAAACTCGCCGTCGGCGATCGACGCAATGCGGTCGTAGGCTCGCATGCGAAAGTGATAACCGCAGCGAGTGCACACAAAGAGATTCGCCGCTAAATCGCGCCGGTAGAGCACCTCGCCGCACTTCGGACACTTGCTCCACAGCGCCTCATCCGAAGCCTGGTTCTCCTTGGCGCGGCGGGCCGGTAGCCAGTCGGGTCGCGGCACTAAGCGGCTCGCTCCTTCGCGGGCTTGGGTCGCAGCCAAGCCGAATAGAGTTTGCGGAGCTGCTTGAGATAGTTGAAGATCTCTCGCTCGTTGAGTTTCGATTCGCCGGCAACGCGGTCGGTAAACACGTATGGCACCTCGATCGCCTTTCCATAATGCGCTTTCGCGATCACTTCGAGGCCGATTTTGAAGCCGATCGGGTCTAAGACGACGCCGTCCAAAGCATCGCGCCGAACCAAAAAAAAGCCGCTGGTCACGTCCTTGACGCTCGTGAGCGGCCGCGCCAGCCAGCACGCAACGCGCGAGACGATAATGCGCCGCTTGGGCCAGTTGGCGATCCCGCCGCCCGGAACGTAGCGGCTGCCGATTGCCAGCCCACAAGCTCCGGATTCAAGCGCTTGCACCATCTTGGGAAGCGCGTTGACGTCGTGGCTAAAGTCCGCATCCATTGCGCCAAGCACCGCCGAGGCGCTGCGCGCGATCGCCCAACCGTCGATCACGGCGCTCGAAAGCCCCAACTTTCCACTGCGATGCAGGCAGCGTACCGGCAGCTCTCGCGCAAGCTGCTCGACGACCTCCCCGGTGCCGTCGGGAGAGTTATCGTCAACAACGATGACCTCTCCATCGAGTCCGTTCGCGGCGAAGGTCGCCGCCAGCGCTCGGAGCAGCTTTTCGATGCCGGCGGCCTCGTTGTAGGTAGGAATGACGATTGAAAAGGGAAGTGCCATGCCGTGCCGGTGTTTTTACGACACCACGGCGCCAATCACCGCCAACAGTACGAGAGCGGCCGTGTCCGTGCGTAAAACGCGCGGGCCGAGCCAGAGCGTTGCGGCCCCACGGCCTTGTGCGAGCTCCGCTTCCTCATGAGTGAAACCGCCCTCCGGGCCGACGACAACCAGCACCCGGCCCGCGCCCGGCAGCACCTCGGCCAGACGCCGGTTCAGTGGCGCCGGCGTCGCAAGTTCCCACGCAAAGAGGACCGCTTCGTACTCGCCAAATCGCTCCAAGAGCGTTCGATACGGCATCGGTTCGAGGACTGCGGGAACGCTCTTGCGCCCGCACTGCTGCGCGGACGCGCGCGCAATCCGCTGCCAACGCGCCGCTTTCTCGGCGCCGACGTCGCGAGAGACGCTGCGCTCGCAATAGAACGGAAGGAATGCCTCAACGCCCAGCTCGCTACCTTTCTCGACGACGAAGTCCATCCGCTGACCTTTCGGTACCGCTTGCGCCACGTCGATCCGGATCGGCGCCGACGGCCCTCGGTCGTCGAACATCTCCTCCTCGACGGTCGCGCGAACGACGCGTCCAAGGGTATCGATCACCGCAGTAAACGTACGC
>JBEKRW010000239.1:0-4233 GCA_049517595.1 Candidatus Cybelea sp.
CGCTGGACCACATCATAGACTCCACCAAGACGGAAGCCCAATTTTGAGGGCCTTAAAAGTCATATGGTATCGACGTTTTCGATGGTGGGCGGTATAAGGATTGAACTTATGACCTCTTCCGTGTCAAGGAAGCGCTCTCCCACTGAGCTAACCGCCCCAACGCCGAGCTGGCGTCCGCAGAGTCCAGGTTCGCAGCACCGGGTTTCGTCCCTTCCGCCCAGCGTCTTCGAGGCGAAACGTTCGTTTGACAGAGCGTCGCTGCCCGTGGTAAAGTTTCGCGTATTACTCGCACGCCATAAAGGAGGCACGATGATTAATAACCGTCCGCTTTCCTCGACCACGCCGAACGCTGGCGTTGGCTCGCCGTGCGTTGGACCTTCGGAGAATAGACTGACTTAACACGACGTCGGTCTCGCAGACTCTTCGAAGGCCTCCGCCGCGATCGGGGGCTTTTTCAATTCAACTCATTTGATAATTACTTCAATTTGTGAGGCAAATCATGGATCATTGGATTCTCCGGGAAACGCGGATCCGCCGTGACGATGCCTTCGAAAACGCCCGCTGCCGCCGGCTCTCGCGCCTTGCTGCAAGCGGACGAAGTAGGAGGGTTCGCATTCGCATCGCCGATGGAGCGCAGGCCATCAGCGACGTGCTGGCCGCGCTCGCGCGTGGCCTGAGAAACGGCGAAACGGTATAACGCTCAAGGGAGATCGGCGCCGTCAAGACGCGTGTCGGCGCCCTCCCACTCTTTCACGAACCGTGCGCGCACCGTTTCTGCTGCGGCGCCCTGGCCGTCTGCCGCGAGGGCGGAGGCTAAACCGTAGAGGGCGCGCGGATCGTTCGGATAGAGCGCGAGCGTTTGCGTAAAGGCCGCGATCGCATCGAGAGAACCGCCGCGGCGCAGCTCGAGAAAACCAAGCGCCTCCGGCGCTGGTAAAAACGGAATCAGTTCGCCGCTAAAATCGACCTGTTGATTGCGGGCGGCATCGGCAATCCACGTGCGAGCTTCGGCGAGCCGGCCATTTGCTTCGGCTTCGCGGGCAAGGAAGAGCTGCGGAAGATAGCCGCCTGCCGAAGATTTAGCAATCGACCGCGTTGCAGTCTCTGCGGTCTCCGCGTTGCGTCCCAGATGCAGCGCCGCAAGTCCGCGCACGGCCGGATTGCCGTAAGCGGAGTCCGGCGTGAAGTACGCCTCCGAATAGCGACCGAATCGAAGAGCGGTGAGCGCCTCGAAACTCGCGTCGTAGACGCTATCCATTCGCCCGGACCAGACCTGCGCCGTCGCGTAGTTTCCCAGCATCATCGCGGCGGAGTACCCGACTGCCACGTCGTGTTTCTGATAGCGAAGCACGTGTTCCGCGTCCTCGCCTGCGGCCTCGAGTTGCAGAAGAAGGGCGTAGGCGCGCCCGCTCGAGGCTAGTGCGGCGCGGTAGTCTCCGGTTTCGATCCAGTAGTGCGCCGGCATGTGCGCGAGGTGCTCCGCTTGTGCCGGGAAGACGGCGGCATCGAGACGGCGAGCGCAAGGCAATGCCGGAAGGCGATCCGGCGCCAGATCGTAGAGGTGAATGCACAAGTGGTTGGCCATCACGTTCGATGGGTCGGCCCGCAGCACGGCCTCGTCGAGCTCTAGCGCCGTCCGCGATTCGTCACTGGCAAGGCGGCCGTTCGCCCACGAGAGTCCGCCGTGTTCCAGCAGCGCTTCGGCGGCCAAGAGCTTCGCGTTCTCGTCGCCCGACGATTGCGCAAATGCCGTCATTGCTTGGCGATAGGCGCCGTCGTCTTCGCTCCAATCGTTGAACGTGCCCGCGTAGCGAAGCGCCATGATTGCGACGAGCTTGCGCTCGCGCCCGGACTCGGCCGCGGAAAGCGCGACTGCGTGCCGGATGGCCACCTGCCCCACGTCGAACTGCGCTGCCGTCATCGCCGAGTTGAGGTCGGGTCCCGCGGCTAGGGCGCTTCCCCAGAAGGCTGCCGCCAGGCCTGGCTCGCGCGAAGCGGCCTCACCGAATGCCTGGGCGGCGGCGGCTCCATCGTACGCGTAATAGAGGAAGAGCCCACGATCGATGTCTGCCTGCGCTTGCGGGTCGTTGGTCGATGCTGGAAAGTGAACCGAGGCCGCCGCCGCCAACACGGCAGCGACGACGATGGCGGGCAGGGTCACGTCACGTCTTTCTCCAAAGAGCCGTGACCGGCACGGGCGCGTAGCTCAGTGGGAGAGCATCCGCTTCACACGCGGGGGGTCGTTGGTTCAATCCCAACCGTGCCCACCATCCCCGGAGTTGGCGTTCGTTTCTGGCGCTGTAGCTCAGTTGGTTAGAGCGTCGCCCTGTCACGGCGAAGGTCGTGGGTTCGAGCCCCATCAGCGTCGCCAGCGTCTCGAGCGCATCGCAGTTCAACGAATCAAATCGAAGAACATGCGGTGCGCTCGCAAATCGGTGCGCCAAGGTAGCTCAGTCGGTAGAGCACGCGCCTGAAAAGTGCGGTGTCGCGCGTTCGATTCGCGCCCTTGGCAAGTGAAGAGAGGCCCGGCTTATCCGGGCCTCTCCCCGCGTTTTGCCGAACCAGCCAAGCAGTGCCATCCGCATGGCACTTGGCAATGCTATGCAACATCCTGTGCGCAGACAGCGTTTGCTAGATTGCGGTAAATGCGCGACCTCGAAGGTAATCCTAAGAAACGGAGCCTCGCGGTGTGTCGCCTGCCATAACAGGCGAGGACGCGAATACTACCACCGCAGCGCGACCCGCCGAAGGAAGCAGCGGGAATCGTACGTGAGGCGAAAGTACGGTCTTTCGATCGAGTCGCTGCAGGGGTTGCTTCACCAGCAGGCGGGTCGCTGTGCGATTTGCGTAAAGCGCTGGCAGGATTGCACGAAGGCAAAGCGCGGTCACGACGACGCGATATTTCTGCAATACCTCTAAGTCGACCACGCCCACCAAACGGGTAAAGTCCGGGGCCTGCTTTGCAATGCTTGTAACACGGCCATCGGGCTATTCGAAGAGGATCGTGCTCGACTGCTTTCGGCGCTGTCCTATTTAAATGAACAAGACGGCCTTTGAGCATCTATCGCAGCGTGCGGTCGAAAAACTCGATCGTGCGCTGCCACGCCGTTTCGGCGTGCTCCCGATGATAGTGCCCAAGGCCTCCCTTGCCGGGTTCGCCCGAATTGTAAAAGCCGTGCTTGGCATCGTAGCGGTAGAACTCGTATGCAACGTTGCCCGCTTGGAGCTTCTTTTCGATGGCTTCCACGCCCTCAATCGTGAAGTGACCGTCGTCGCGGGCCCAATGCCCTTGAAGCGGGACCGTGATGCTCCCCGGATCGCCGGCTTCGGCCGGCGGATATCCGTACCAGGTGCTCGCGGCGTCGAACTCGCGGCCGTGGATCACGCTGAGCATCGCTAACGCGCCGCCCATGCAGAATCCCATGACGCCGACGTGCTTGGCGCCTCGCTCGCGCAGAAATCGTGCCGCGCCAGCGGCATCTTGCGTGGCGGCGTCGCTAAAGTCGAGTCCCTGCATCAGATGCGTTGCTTCGTCGGGGGTTGTGGCATGACGGCCGCGGTACAGATCCGGCACGACGACGTTGAAGTCGTCGGAGGCAAGGCGATCGGCGGTCGCCTTGATGCGTTCGTCGAGCCCCCACCACTCTTCAAAAAGAACGACTCCCGGGGATTCGCGCCCCTTTGACGCCGGCGCAAAGTACGCCGGCGCGGTCTTGCCGTCGGGGCGAACGAACTCGACCATCGAGCCCATCAGCGCTGCTCCACCGTGCCGACCTCTTCGGCATCCTGGCGGTCGAGGTTCTCAGTCCGTTCCTTAAGCAGCCAGTCGTTGGCTTTTTGAATGTCCTGCGGGGCGACGCGCTCGCGAAGCCACGCATGCAGCAGGTCGTCGGTCGGATAGCGGCCCAGAGCATCTTCAAACTCCTTGCGGCTAACTTTCCATCGCTCCATTACGCCTTGGTCCATCGGGCATGGATAGACGTAATCGTAAATGGTTCCGGCAAGGTGCGCGCGGGCTTTATCGGAGAGCCGCAGCAGCCAGAGTGTGTCGCCCATCGGCTCTCGGCCGCGGCGCGGAAAGGTCTTTCCATCGCGAAAATCAGTAGGCATGCGCCTTATAATGCTCGCGGGAAACGGCGGGTTGCGCATGCGAGCCGAGCGAACGGTGCGTACTCATGCGAGAGCGAAAAGCGCAGGTGCCGGCGGAGCCGCGATGGCACGCCTCCCTGGCCG
>JBEKRW010000240.1:0-8259 GCA_049517595.1 Candidatus Cybelea sp.
ATGGTTTCGCGCTCAACCTTGCGGTCGCAACGGGGTTGACGCTGCTCCTGCGCGCAACCGGCGGCACACCCGGGGTAGATCGAACCGTCCCGGCAGACTACGCGTAGGACAGCTCCTGCGGAACGCTTTCGTACGCCGCCTCGGGTACGATGGGCATCATAGACCCGGTCGGGCCGTCCCTCGCTCGGGTGCCTGGGCAGGAGAACCTCTCGTATCTCCCCTATAGCGCAGGTACCGCGCGTTCGCCCGCCGGTCGGGTTTTTGAACCACCCCCCGTTACGTATTTAAGGAGAGTTTGGAATGCGTTTTCTCAAGATGTCGCTCGTCCTCGTTGCCGCGGCCCTCGCGATAACGGCCTGCGCGAGCAAGTCCTCATCGAACGATCAAAGTCAATCCAGCGCGGAGGCCACGACGGCGGCCTCGTCTGACGCCGCGACCACCACGGACAACTCCGCCGCGACTACGGCGCCCGCAGGTGAAGCGCCCGCCTATCCCGGCGCGGTCACGCAGGCGTCCGGAAGCAACTCGAGCATGGGTCAGACCGCGGCAGGCACGGTCATGACGACCGACGACTCGTTCGACAAAGTCTACGCTTGGTATCAGAAGAACATGCCGGCCGGATCCGAGAAGTCCCACACGACGGCACCGGTACAGAGCGCCGTTTTTATGGTAGGCGATCCGGGCTCGGGGCAAACTTCGGTAACGATCACAGTCTCCAACGGTAAGACGATGATCACCAGCGCCAAAGTAAAGATGTAAAACGCCGGCTCGTCGTTACGGCGTGACCTCGTAGACGGTTCCTTGGCCGAAAGAACCGCCCGCTACGGTCGCGCCGTATAGCTTGCCGCTTGCATCGAGCGTCAACCCATAATAGGGATACGCGCCGTCGGTGCCGTTTCCAAACGCGTGGAGCACGGTCTCACTTCCCGATCGTGCATCAACTTTGAAGACGGTGCCGCAGCCGCAGCTTCCGCCGCCGGCGGATGCCGTTCCGTAAAGCTCCCCGCTCTTAAGAGCCAGCGTGGCGGTCGGGGAGCTCCCATCGCTGCCCCCCTGAAAACTGTAGAGTACGCGTTCACGATACCGTCCACGCGTATTGCGCGCAAGCTCGAAGACGCTGCCTAGCCCGCCGGCGCCGCCATAGTACGTAGTCCCGTAAAGATCGCCGTTTGCATCGGCGACCAGCCCTCCGTACGGGGAGTTCCCGTCGGGCTGACCCTTAAAGGCGTAGAGCGTCGTCAGCTTCCAGCGCTTCTTTGACGTCGCGTGCAGTTTGAAGACGGTGCCGGCGCCGTGAGCCCCACCGACCTCCGCGACGCCATATAGATTGCCGGCGGCATCGCGCAGCAAAGAACCGAGCGACCCGACGCCCCCATCCGCGCCCCCGGTAAATGCGTGAATCACTTTCTCATGCCGTTGCCGCCCAGTGCGCCAAAGCTGGTAGATCGTGCCGTCGGAATGCGCGCCACCGTCGGGAGTCGTTCCGTACACGTTGCCTGCCGGGTCGAAAATAACGCCGCCGCCTGGTCCGAACCCGTCGGCGCCGCCGGCAAAACTGTGAAGGACGTTCTCGGTTCGCGAGGTCAACTGGAAGACGATCCCGCAACCGTAGCTCCCGCACGAGCCGCCGGAACCACCCGACACGGTAGTGCCGTCGAGGTTTCCGCTGCGGTCGAAGGTGACCCCGCCGTGCGGATTCTTCCCATCGGCGTAGCAACCAAAGTTATGCAACACGGTCTCCGGCCACGGCGGACTCGCCTGCGGCGCCAATTTAAAGACGGTGCCGCACTGCGACGTTCCACCGATGACGGTCGTGCCGTAGAGATTTCCCTTTCCGTCGAGAGCCAGCGCGGTTGCGGCATTGCCGCCGTCGCTGCCGCCGGTGAAACTATAGAGAACCTGTTCGGAACCTTGCGCTGACCGACTGCCCGCAGCGACCGCGTGGCTCGGATCGTACGCGCTTGCATGCTCTGCGCAGCCGGAAAAAATCATCGCGAGAACGATGAGTGCGGGGGCGCGCACCATCAGCGGTGGGCGACCGGAACGCTGATGCCGGCGCCGCCGTCTTCACGGATCGTCGCGCCGCTCTGCTTCGGTGCGCTATCCGATTCGCGGATCAGCTCGAACTGGAGAACCGCTTGCCCCGAGGCAGGTATCGCGACGTCTACGCGTTCCGGCGAGCAGACCTTCGAGGTGCAGAAGGCCGCGAGCCAGCCGCCGGCAACGCCGTATGCCTGCAAATGGATCACGGTCTGCGGCTTGCCGGTGACTTGCAGCCGGTACTTTATAGCGGCGCTGGTCGTCGTCTGAAGGTCGTTGCCCGTCCAGGGCTGGAGCGTGAGATTCGTGGCGGGCGAGACGGCGAGCATCACCGCGAGCCCCGCCCCAACAACTACGTTCATGTCCGCAGCTTATAACCGATTGCCATCAGGCGCAAGATAATGCCGAGCGAAACTGCGGTAAGCAGTACGACCATCCCAATCGAAAACGCCGGTTCGAGGTAGCTCTGCCCCGTGTAGCTGCGGCGAAACGCGTCGATCGTATAAAAGATGGGATTGAACAGCTCTAACGTCTGCAACGGCCGCGGCAGCATTTTTGCCGAGGTGAAGACGCCGCCCACGAACGTCAGCGGCGTGATGACGAAGGTCGTGAGGATCGCGATGTGGTCGAACTTGTCGGCGAGCAGCCCAAAGATGAGGCCCAGCGCCGAGAATAAAATCGAGACGAGTGCGATCACCGCGAAATAGATCAACCAGTCGTGCGGAACGCTGTGCACGAGCACGACGCCGAGCACCGTAATGAGCCCGGCGATAAGCATCGAGCGCGCCAAACTACCGATGATATATCCGCCGACCAGTTCGTAGGCCGACATCGGCGCGATCAGCAACTCCTGGATCGAGTTCATAAACCTTCCCTGGAAGAGCGAGCTCGAGCACTCGCCGTACGACGAATCGATCACTTGGAGCATGATGAGTCCGGGGATCAGGAACTGCGCGTAGCTGACGCCATCCACGACCGGGATGCGGCTGCCCAGGGCGAGGCCGAAGACGAAAACGTAGAGCACCGTCGTGATGATCGGCGGCCAGATCACCTGATTGATGATCTTGAGGCTTCTCACGATCTCGCGCTTGACCAGCGTCCACAATGCGACGGAGTTAATTGCGCGTCAGCTCCAAGAAGACGTCTTGCAAGGATGCACCTAAGGCGACCAACTCTTCGGTCGGCTTTTCGGCGACGATGCGGCCGGAGCGCACGATCGCGATGCGGCGGCAGAGCTGTTCGGCTTCTTCCAAGTAATGCGTCGTCAAGAAAACCGTCAGCCCTTCGGCATTGAGCGTCTGCAGCCACTCCCAGAGTTCCAAGCGAAGCTCGACGTCGACCCCGGCGGTGGGTTCGTCGAGGATCAAGAGCTTCGGCTCGTGGATCAAAGCGCGAGCTAACGAGAGCCGCCGCTTCTGGCCGCCGGAAATCTTCGTGTACTCGAGATGCGCGTGGGAGGTCAGGCCGAAGCGCTCCAGCAGCATGTCGGCACGCTCGGCCACGCGCTTTCCCCGCAGACCGTAATAACCGGCAGCGTAAATCAGAACGTCGCGCAGCGACAGATACCGATCGAAGTTGAACTCTTGCGGCGAAAGGCCGATAAGGCTCCGGGCCTCGCGCCACTGCCGTTCGCTGTCGTGGCCGAAGATTCGGATGCTTCCGGCGCTCGTACGAGCCAAACCGACGATGGCGTTGATCGTCGTCGTTTTGCCGGCACCGTTGGGCCCGAGAAAGCCGAAAAACTCTCCGGCTTCGACGCTCAGCGAAATTCCGTCGACGGCGGTGAAGTCCCCATAGCGCTTTACGAGGCCATTCACTTCGATGGCCGCGGCGGAGGCGGGGACTATGGAATCGCGCTCTTTAATCGTTTATACCGGTGGCGGCGGAGAGTGGCTATGAGTTCGGTACTCTCCGGAATCCCGCAGTCGCTCAATTGGGTTGCGACCTTCTTGACGTCGAACGCAACGCGCCGGTGCTTCACCTCCCAGCCGCACTCGCGCTCGGTAAAGATCGCATAGCAAGCCCGGGGATCGCCGTCTTTCGGCAGGCCGACCGACGCCACGTTGACCAACAGCTTGCCCCGCCACATTCGCACGTAGGGCAGGTGAAGGTGGCCAAAGGCAATCGCTTCGTCTTCACCGATGCGCAGCGCAAAGGGCAACTCGCGCAACCAGGCTAGCCAGCGTTCGCCGATTTCCCGGCGGGTCCAGGCGATCTGCGCGCGCTCGGTTGCCGTCAGCGTTTCGGCGACCGCGTCGTCGAAGACGTAGCGATCCTTGTTGCCGCGAATGCACGCGGCGCCGATCTCTTCCAGGCGTAACAGCACCTTCTTGGGCTTTGGCCCGTCGAGGCAGAGATCGCCGGCAACGGCAACGCCGTCGGCACCCCCTTGCGATTCGAGATCCGCCAGACACGCGTCGAGCGCTAAAAGGTTCCCATGCACGTCAGAAAAGACGGCAAATCGCATCGGCCCTCCAACTCACTCGCGTTTGAGAGCCAACGCCAGCATCGACGGGGCAATTCCAAGCTTCGTGAATTCGTAGAGGTCGATCGATTCGACGGTGATGCCGGCGCGCCGCATTCGGGCCAACGACGTGCGGTAGCGAATGTCGGCGAGCACATGCCGCTCGCCCAGGCAGAGCACGCCCGCGGCCAGTTCTTCTCCTCGCTCCAGCACGATCGTCCGAAAACCCGAAAACGCGCCAACGTCGGCCTTCCCGGCCCCCAACACGATCGTATCCTTTGCCACGGCGCCCGCGACGCTGCGCAACGACACCACGTCGGGCGCGAGCTGGACTTCGACGACGCGATACCCACGCGCGGCGGCCAGTTTTGCGAAGCCGGCGCGGCCTGCGTCGTTCCCGCGCGAGCCTACACCGACAAAGGCGGTCTCCCCGACGAGAATGACGTCGTTGCCGTCGAGTAATCCGGGGCTTGCAATATGCCCGGCCAGCGGCACGTCGAGCACCGCGAACTCCGCCTGCATCCGATCGGCTTCCGCGCGTCGCGACATCGCGGTCGGGCGCATCATGACCGCGCCGTCTTCAAAGACTACTGCCGAATCGCCGGCGCTCACTTCGTACGGATCGCTCGCGTGGGAGGCCAGGACGATCGTTTCGACGCCAAAGTATTCCAGCGTCGACCGCAGGCTTTCGTGCTGCTCGAGCGCGCGAACGTAGATCGCGCCGGGCTCGCCGATTCGCGCGCCGGTGCGCTCGATGCTGGGGTTGGGCCGCACTAAGACGGCGTTTCGCAGGCGCGCGGTACCCGCTGCCACCAACGCGGGACCAGAGACTACCGCAGCACGCGTCATTGCGCTTGGTACGGCTCGGGCGCCGGGGCTTGGGTGAAAAAACTCGCCATATCGGAGGCGAGCAAATCGTTGAGCGCCAGAGGCGGCAGGCCGAAGATCTCCTCCTCGGTCTTTACGATGCTGGCGACGCTGAGATTCTGCTCGCCGACGTAGCCGCGCCGGGCCAGCGGCGACACGACCAACGCGTAGCTGCGCATCGCGTCAACGTGATCGTTGGGTGATTCGACGCCCTCGGGAACGACGAAGATCGCCGTCGAGCTCCAGTGCGGCGTGTGCGAGACAAACTCCACGATCTCGCCCAGCGCGGCGTCGGCGTCGCTAATGCCGGCCTGGCCGCTCTCCGTCGGGATCAAGACGTAGCTAAAACTCGGCACCCGATCGCTCGTAACGAACTGCTGCATGTCGCGAACGAACTCGTCGGCTCGAGCCATGTCGCCGACTTTCGGGTTGTAGCCCGCATAATCGAGATCCACGTTGCCCGCCAACGCCGCGAGCGCGGGAACATCGAGGTGATAGAGGGATCCATCGTATCCGGAAAGACGCAAGAGGCCTCCATAGTCGCGGTACGTCAGGCGGGCCCGCGCAAATGCATTGAAAAGATACCCGCCGCGCGCATAATCTTCTGGATCGTCGCCATGGTCGTTCATCGGCGCACGAGCGGCGCCGGCCGCGTCCACGAGCTGTTGATAGAGCGTGGCCCCGGAGGCCGTTGCGAACTGCTTGGCGACGTTGAGATCCGCGTCGGCAGCGTAAAAGTTGTCGGCCAGCGCGTACGTGCGCGCGAGCGTATGCAGATTTGGCGTCAAACTCTGCGGATAGACGGTCAGCGCGGGGTCGCCGTTGCCGTGCGGCTTGCCCGAATCGTCTTTGAGGTCGCCGAGCATTGCGTCGTAGCCGCGCGTGCCCACGGCGATGTACACGACGTGGTCGATGACCTCGCTACGCCGGTTCGACCGCAGCGGTGGAATCACGGGGTTGAACTTTGCGAGTCCCGGCGTTCGGTTGTAGCGGAGGGTGGCCAACGTCGCCTTGACCAGCGAGGTACGCTTGAGGTCGACGCGTTGTAAACTCGCCTGACCGGCGGCACCTTTTGCATTGGCCACGTACAAATACCGGCCGTTAGGGGAGAGCGCGATTGCGGTCGGATACCACGCGGTAGGGATCAGCCCGAATCGATAGCGCGTGGTGCGGCGCGCGTCCAACACCGCCACCGCATTCAAGCCGGCCAGCGCAACGTAGAGCCGCTTGCCGTCGGGACTCAATGCTTCGGCGCTCGGCGCAGCACCGTATGGCGCAGCGGGATACAAGCGTAGGTCGAGTCCGCGCACCACGCGAGGCGCTCCGGCGAGGCTCACCCCCGCCACGCGATCCACGTTGGAGAGTGCGACGTATGCCAGGCGCCCATCTTTACTGAGGGCCACGGCGCCCGGGGCCGCTCCACCAATGATTTGCGCGCCGTTGGGCGCGGCATCCATCGGAACCGTCGCGGGATCCACGCTCGTGCTCCCGGGTGAGAACTCGAAGACCGAGAGCGCCGACGATTTGCTGGGATCGAACGCGGGTGCCGCAAAGCTGGGCTCGGCTGCCGGCTGCGGAAGCGCCGAATAGACGGAGAGGCCGCTGCCGGTAGCAAGCAGCGTGTCGCGCGCGGCAGCGAGGTAGAGCGGGAAATCGCCTGTAGGAATCGTTTGAGCGACGGTTCGGCTCGACAGATCTATTTCGAAGACCGCGTTGCCGAGATTATCGGCAACGTAGGCGGTTCGACCGTCGGGCGCTATTGCGATCTGTGCGGGTAATGCGTGGCCTTGATGCGGCGATGCAAGCGTTAGGGGAGTTTGTGCGACGAGCGTGCCGGTGGGATCGAGGGTGAAGACGTCGACCGCACCGGCTGCCGCGTCCGACGCGAGCACGATCGTTTGCGTAGGGTCTCGGGGATCGCGCGTTGCCGCGACGCCCATAAAGAACGATGCCGGCGGTTTTTGGTACAGGCTCGCGAGCGTCATCGTCTCGACGTTCACGACGGCGAGCGACGTGGTTCCCGACAGAATGGCGTACCGGCCGTCCGGCGAAAGCGCCATACCGAGCGCGCCGGTGCCTAAGATTAGGCTCGTGCCCGCCGGTGCGGCGATTCTCCCGTTGGGAAGAATAGCATCCGCGGGGTCGATACGGTCGGCTCCGGCTGGACGGACGCCTGCGGGTGCGGAGTATGTGATGAGAGGAGCCGGTCGACTCCCCGCACCCAACAAGGCGGCGGCCAAAAACGCCGCTGCAATTTGTCGAAACGACACGGGAGGATGCCATTACCATCGCGAGGCGCGAGGACCCTGCCGTCTTAGCGGTAGCAACGGCCGTCCCACCCTTCGTGCTCGGTCAGGCCGAGGTGATCCGGCGGATCGATTTGGCGCTCGGCCCACGCTCGCGCGAGATCGTCCGCCTGCTTCCAATGTTCGGCAACACGGGCATCGAGCGCCGCTACTCCTGCGTCCCGATCGAGTGGTACGAGGAGACCCACGACTGGCCCGACCGCAACGCCGTCTACCTCGATTCGTCCGTCGACCTTCTCGCGAGAGCGACGAATGAGGTCCTCGGGCGCGCGGGGCGCCGAGCCGACGAAATCGAGGCTATCGTCGTCGTCTCGACGACCGGAATCGCCACGCCCAGCCTGGACGCGCTCCTGATGGAGCGGATGCGGCTACGACCGACCGTGCGCCGCTTGCCGATCTTCGGGCTTGGCTGCGCCGGAGGCGTCATCGGCTTGGAGCGCGCTGCCACGATGGCCCGTGCGGAACCGGGCGCCCTGGTGCTCTTCTTGGTCGTGGAGCTTTGCGCGCTCTGCTTTCGCCGCGACGATTTCACCAAAAGCAATATCGTGGCGACCGCCCTCTTCGGCGACGGCGCCGCTGCAG
>JBEKRW010000241.1:0-4226 GCA_049517595.1 Candidatus Cybelea sp.
ATGTGCCACCGCGCTCCGCCGGTTGCGGGATCGATCGCCGTGGTCCAGCCGTACGCCTTCGCCATCGGGTCGGGTACCGGGATGCCGCCGCCAAAGGAGGCAGCTCCCGATGCTATTTTCCCGGCGGCGTAGATATTCGTAATTCCGGCGAGGGTCGTAAGTTTGACCGTGACGCACCAGTCGAAAAAAATGTCGAGCGTTGCCCAAATCCACCATAGCGGCGCGATTGGAGCAGGTACTCCTGGATGTTTACTTGGTCCATGAGGCGCCGGCCGATAGCGCTGATGAGCAAACCTCGAAAGCCAAGCTCAAGCCGTATCCATTCTTAAGCAAGGAAGTGAACCTTCTCCGGTCGTGCACGATGAGCCCAATAGCTGCGCCCATCAGCGGAAAGTTGAGGACGACCAATCCGCCGAAGATCAGCCGCTCGTGCGGATGCCGCAGCGCCGATTCGTCGATGCGCTCGCCGGCCACCTATTTCGCATTGTGATCCGGCGCGGCGGACCGGCCGAGCTCTGCTTGGAGGCCTTGACCCAGGGTCTTGCGTGCTTTTTCTCCCGCGTCGAGTCCCGCTGGTTCCCATGGCTCCCATTCTTCCCAGCCGAGAAACTGCGAGAGCAAACGGAATCCGAAGCCGGCGACGAACGCGATCGCCGTCGACGCGAGGACCGGTAAGCCCGACTGGTCGCATACGACGTAGGCGATCCCGGTCAGCGCGGCAGCGCCTACAAAGAACTCACCACGGACGAGCTGTTTGGGAATCACGTTACACGCGATGTCGATGATCCAGCGACCGGCGGTGGTGGCGATTATGCCGATAACGACCGCCGCAGCATATCCCAAATGCGCGGCGAGTGCGGCTTGAGCGCCGACGATCGCATACCACGGCAGCGAGAAGGCCGTCATGAACTGAAACAGCCCGTCCTTAAACCGCAGTTCGCTATAGTATTCGATGACGAGCGCGACTGATGCGGCCACGAGGCATACGACGATGTACCATGGATTTTCAAGCGGCGCAGGAACTTTGTTCACTAGAACGTCGCGTACGATGCCGCCGCCGATACCGCCGGCATACGCCAGAATTATGACGCCGGCCACGGTAAAATGCTTGTAGTGATCCGGCCGCCGCGCGAGCAGCGCGCCGTTAAACGCATTTGTGCCGGCCGCGATCAGCGAGATGTAATCTAGCACGCCGAGCGTCCAGAATCCGAACTTCGAAAGAATCAGGGGTGTCATGCCATCTCCTTATGCTGCGGCGGACTGAGTGGCCGTGCGCCGGAAGTAGACCCGGAAAACCAGCGTGACGATAACCTGGATGATGAAGTACGTCAGCACCGTTGGAGCGACCAGCGTGTCGGGGAACGTCGCCGTCGCGATGACCGCGGCCGTGCCGATATTCCGAAGCCCGGTGGCGATGCTGAGCGTTCGCCGATATTGAGACTGCGGGCCACCGAGAATCCAACCGGTTCCGACCGAGAGCAGCACGAGAACGAGCATCGCCCACATGCCGTGCGAGCCATAGACGGCAGCAACGGCGCTTGCCAGCTTCGGGCCGAGAATCACCAGCAACGCTACGACGGAGACAAGGAACAGGAGGGCAAACGGCCGCCGCAGTTTCTCCGCGAGCTTCGGGGCCTGGTTGGCTATCAGCAGCCCAACAAACAGCGGCACGAGTTGGAAGCCGACGAGCGTAACGAGGATCCGTCCGAAGGGAATATGTCCCGCGGCCTCCGCCGGGGCGATGAGCCCGGCAGTGAAGATGAAGCGAGCGGTCAGGGGAATCGTCACGATCGACAGCGCCGGCATGACGAACGCCAGCATGGCCGCGAATCCGAGACTGCCGCCGAGCGTGCGCCCTGCGGCGCGAACCAAGAACGGAACGCCGGGCGCGATCGCCATCAACACGAATCCGATTGCGATATACACATCGAGGTGGAACGCGCGAGCGAGCAGTACGCCGAAGATGGGAACGACGATAAAGTTGGCAATAAGAGCGCGAGCGAGCAAACCGTAGTTCTTCAACGCGGCCACCAAATGCTCGACGTTGATCTCGAGCCCGGCGCCTAGCATTACCGAGACCAGCATCACAATTGCCGCGATCTTTTCCGGGTTCATCAGCGCGCCTCCTCAGCTAGAGAGAAACTTGCTTCGCGGCCTGGGCTAGACTCGCCTTGCCTCTCTTAACGGGGCATAAGGTGAAGAGTGGCCGAGCGTTATCCGGCCCTGCAGGTCGGGTCTTTTGCGCTTTTTGGATAGCGTATTCCCTCTCGCGGGTGCTACGGTTGACCCTCTAGTTAATCGACGTTCAATATCAACTATTCGCTCGCGCTTGCGAGAAAGGAGCCGGCTATGCCTGCTCAAGGTCCACCAAACATCGTCGCCATAATGGCCGACGACATTGGCTGGTTTAATATCGGTGCCTATCATCAGGGAATGATGGCGAGCCGAACGCCAAATCTCGATCGGCTGGCAGCCGAA
The DNA here is from genome assembly GCA_049517595.1 of Candidatus Cybelea sp. Classification (GTDB taxonomy): domain Bacteria; phylum Vulcanimicrobiota; class Vulcanimicrobiia; order Vulcanimicrobiales; family Vulcanimicrobiaceae; genus Cybelea. The sequence continues at coordinate 2,479 of JBEKRW010000241.1, forward strand.
GGAATGCGATTCACCGATTACTACGCGGAGGCCAGCTGTACTGCCGGCCGCGCGAACTTCATCACCGGTGAGCTGCCGATTCGCACCGGCTTGACGACCGTCGGTCAGGCGGGTGCCAAGGTAGGAATGCCGGCCGAAGCGCCGACCATCGCTACGGCGCTGCGAGCGATGGGCTACGCCACGGGCCAGTTCGGAAAGAACCACCTCGGCGACTTAAACGAGTACCTGCCCACGGTTCACGGCTTTGACGAGTTCTTCGGTTATCTGTATCACCTCGATGCAATGGAAGACCCGGCACACCCCAACTATCCGCAAGCGCTCAAAGATAAGATCGGCCCGCGCAACATGCTCCACTGCTGGGCAACCGACACCGACGATGCGACGGTCGATCCGCGTTGGGGAAAAGTAGGTAAGCAGCGGATCGAAGATGCTGGGACGCTCTACCCCGATCGCATGGAGACCGTCGACGACGAGATCCTCGACCACGCCGTAAAGTTCATCGACAAAGCTAAAGCGAGTAACAAACCGTTCTTCGTTTGGCTCAACCCGACGCGCATGCACGTCGTAACCCATCTTTCCCCCAAGTATCAAGGCATGCGCACGGCGGAAAACGGCTGGTCGGAGTCGGAAGCCGGAATGGCGCAGCTCGACGACATCGTCGGCGCCGTCATGCAGAAGCTCAAGGACGACGGCCTGGACGAGAACACCATCGTGATGTTTACCACCGACAACGGGACCGAGAACTTCACCTGGCCGGACGGCGGACAGACGCCCTTCGCGGGCGGGAAAGGGACGGTCCTCGAAGGCGGATTCCGCTCCCCCTGCATCGTGCGCTGGCCCGGCAAAGTCCCCGCAGGCAAGGTTGAGAACGGAATCTTCTCGGGCCTAGATTGGTTCCCGACGTTCGTTGCGGCGGCGGGGAACCCGAATATCGTCGCGGAGCTTCAACAAGGAAAGCAGCTCGGTGACCGGAGCTACAAGGTGCACCTCGACGGTTACAATCAGATGGATTGCATTACCGGAAAAGGGCCGTCGAACCGGCACGAGATCTTCTACTTTGCCGAAGGCACGCTTGGCGCGGTGCGCGTCAACGACTATAAATACCGCTTTGTGGATCAGCCCAATGGCTGGCTGGGCGGGACGGTCAAGGTCGACTGGCCGATCCTGGTCAACCTTCGGCTCGATCCTTTCGAACGAACCGGCATGAGCGGTTCACTGAACTACTACCACTTCTTCGTGTATCAGTTCTGGCGCTTCGTGCTCGTGCAAGAGGTTGTGGGAAAGATGGCTCAAACCGCGATCGACTTCCCACCGATGCAGAAGGGTGCCTCGTTTAACCTGGAAGCGGTCAAGGCTCAGATCGCAAAAGCTGCGGCCGCGCACGCCGCCGGCGCGTAAAGTACCGGTAGCGCTCTAGAAGCGGGCGCCCCTTGGCGCCCGCTTCTGTTTTCGCAAGTCGCTCAGACCTCTGCCTGCCCGTAGATGAGCGCCGTTTTCGTAGTGCCGTCGAAGAGTTCGTCTTCGAGCGGCGCCTGGATTGCTTTGAAAAAGTCGTCGGCGGCTTCGTGAGATTTTTGCTCCTTGCCGGCCTCGCCGCGCATGTGATACGACCAGCCAAACTCCGCAACCAGCACGTCCATTTTGTCGGTAACGGGACGAGTCCAGACCGCAAGATCGGCGTGGGCGACCGCGTTTTTTCCGAACGTAAATATTCCTAGCCGGGCCCCAATCTCCAGCACTCGTGCGTC
>JBEKRW010000242.1:0-4217 GCA_049517595.1 Candidatus Cybelea sp.
GCGAAAAAGCCGCCAGGGTCGGCGTTCCGCCGCGCAGTCTCTTGCCTAGCCCTTCGAATGGCGACTCACTCTCCCGCCCCTGCAGCTTCTCGGCAAGGAGAGCGCTCCCGGCGATTAGGCCCGCGGCGGCCAGCGCGGCGCCGACAAAAGGTAACGCGCCGGCGGCGGTTCGCTTTTGGGCACAAATGCCGCAGAGGCGCCGTCCTCCATGGGAGACGGCGCCGGGACGGTTCGCGCAAGTTTCACATAAGCCGTTCATCACCGCAATCTACTCAGAATTGCATCGGCGGGTTTCGGCCGGAAGCTCAGGGTTGGGCCAGAAAAACGATCCTGACCGAGGCGGATTCGCTAACGTTCGATTGGTCGAGGTTGGTTGGCGCGCCCGACCTGGCTGCGACGTGCGCGATCATGCCTGGCCCGGTAAACCCACTGTCGGGGTAGGCGATGCTCTTAATCGCGACGATTCGCAGGCCCGCGCTTCGAGCGATGGTTTCGGCGTTGGCGCGCGCGTCGGCGATCGCTTTCGTTATCGCTTGCGCTCGCGCTGCGCCCTGATCGGCAAGTCCGAAAGACACGCCGCTGATCCCCGTAGCGCCGGCATCGATGCACGTATCGGTGACGGTCCCGGCTGAGGCGATCTTACGAACGGCAACCTCAAAATTACGGGTGACGGTATAACCGTATTGTTCGCCGGTCGGATTGGCTGGCGCAACTTGCGGCCGCGGATAGTACCTAACGTTGTAGTAATCCAGCGCGACGTCGGCCCGCGCAATTCCTAGCTTGGCAAGGCCGGCGACGATGCGGTCGTAGATCGCATTGTTCTGCGAAACGGCATCGTTGGCGCTCGCCGCGTTGGTTTGGAGGTCGGCTCGCACCGTCGCGATATCTGGCGGCAGGGAAACCGAACCGGTTCCGGACGCGCTTATTTCAGTGATCCCCGGTTGTGCGGCTGCGGCGAGGCTGCGGGTAACCAAGAACGCCGCGAGCAGGCAAACGAAAGTGCGCTTCATAATACGCCTAGAGTCCATCGCTTGGGCGCTCGCCACCTTTCGACGTGGCCGCTCGAGCAAGGAAGCGAGGAGGCATCGAGTGCTCAGCGCGGTTGTTTTCTGGGCCGTTCTCGGCTTGCTAACGGGCCTCGTTGCCCGCTGGATCGTCCCAGGGGACGGGCCGGGCGTCTTGACCGACATGTTCGTCGGCGCGGTCGGCGCCGTGATCGGCGCCTGGTTATACGGCCCGTTTCGCCACGTGGACGCTAGCGGATTCAGCCTGCCCAGTCTGGTTTGCGCATTTATCGCCGCGATCATACTTTTGTATCTAACGCGCATGTTCAGCAGGGGCCGGTCCTCGGCCTGAAGGGCGCTGCGATTCGTCGCTGGAAGCGCAAACCATCATGACCTACATCATCACCGAGCCGTGCATCGGCACCAAAGATAAGTCGTGCGTGGACGTCTGTCCCGTCGATTGCATCCACGGCAAGGACGAAGACGAGATGCTGTACATCGACCCCGAGGTCTGCATCGATTGCGGCGCGTGCGTTTCGGCGTGTCCGGTCGAAGCGATCTTTGCCGATTCCGACGTTCCGGAAAAGTGGGAGAACTACACCGCCATTAACGCCGACTATTTCAAGAAGGCATGAACCCGACAGTTTCCAGCGATGCCTTCAATGCGTTCTTCGCCTGGGCGCCGTGGGTCGTCGGCATCGCAATCTATCTCGTCTTCTATTTCGCCAAGCGCAGCGAAATTGCGACCAGCATGGCTGCAGCCCACGCGACGGCCCCGCAACCGCACGCGACCCAAAGCTTTACTTGTTCCCAGTGCGGACGCCGCGGACCCCGCGAGCAAATGGTCGCGCAAGATCACGGCGGCGCAGTCGGCTATCAATGCACCAACTGCGCCCAGGAAGCTCGGGTTTAGCCCAGCTCTTCGTCGTCCTTCGACTGCGCTCAGGATGACAAAGCAGAGGAAGTAAACTTCACCCCTCGCCTCCTCGATCTGAACTAAACCTGAGCTTCCTATTGGTCTTGACCGTAGTCTTTTAGCACTTCGTGAATGCGCGCGGCCATGCCCAGCGCGGCGTCCCACTTGCGTTGCCACATGTTTCTTCCGAAAATTAGCCCGACGCAGCCGGCGGCCATGGCAACGTGCGCTTTGTGTACCGTTGCATCGTCTCCCATGCGGCTCCCGCCCGAGACGAGAACGAGGCTGCGCCCCGCAGATTTAACGACCTTGCGAAGCCCTTCGACGTCGTCGAACGATAGCGTATCGTAAGGTTTGGGCAACTTGGCGGCATCGTCCGGCTTCCAGACCGGCTCGTTGAGCTTGATGACGTCGGCGCCGATCTCGCAGGCGACGCGCGCCGCATAATCGACGGCGTAGAGCGAATCGATTCCGCCCTTGGCTTTGATCGCCGAACCGCGCGGATATGCCCAGACGACCAGCGGCATTCCGTAGCGATCGCAGTCGCGGCGAACCTCGTTGCATTGCGCGATGTCGACCTCTTGTGCCGGACTGCCGACGTAGAGTGTGTAGCCCACGGCGTCGGCGCCCAGCCGAATCGCGTCTTCGACCGAGGACGTGAGCGGGCTGAAGGCCTCGTCGTCGGGCGGGATGTTGGTTTTTCCGTTGAGCTTGAGCAGCAGCGGCACGCGGCCGGCATAACGCTTCTGATACTTTTCGGCCAGGCCGATGTGAAGCGCGACGCCCGAAAAGTTCCCTTGCACCGCGAGCCGATAGATCCAGTCGGTATCGAGCGCGTCGGGGTTGTCGAAGAAATCCACCGGACCGTGTTCGAGGCCCTGGTCGATCGGCAGCATCATCAGCGTGCCGTTTGCCGGCCCGTGTTCGTACATCAGCCGATGAAGGCGAGTCCGCTTCCCGATCGAGAGGTCCATGGTGTCGAAGGTGGGACGAACGATCGAAGGCGTAGCGGCAGCTGTCATAATGGCGGCGCCTTCGCCGAACCGCGAAGGTTATCCTGAGGCGGCGACCAAAAGGCCGCTCGTGATTGCGCGGGTCGGATTCATCGGTCTTGGAGCGATGGGCGAACCGATGGCCCGTTCGTTGCGCCGAGCCGGGTTCGCCGTGACGGCGTGCGCGCATCGGCGCCGCGACGCGCTGGAACGCCTGCGCGCCGAAGGCGTGGTAGAAGTGGAAGATCCGGCGGCCCTTGCCGCCGGCGCGGAAACGGTCGTCCTTTGCGTACCGGACGCGCCGCAGGTCGAAGAGGCGCTCTTCGGTCCGCGGGGGGTGGAAGCCGGAGCCGCACGTGGGTTGCTCGTGATCGATATGTCGACGATTTCGCCGGTTGCGTCGCGCCGGTTTGCCGAGCGCCTCGCCAAGAGCGGAGTGGAGTTTGTGGATGCGCCGGTAAGCGGCGGTCCGCTTCGCGCCGCCGACGGCACGCTAACGATCATGGCCGGGGCGTCGGCCGCCGCGTTCGAACGCGCGAAGCCGGTGCTCGACGCGATGGGGTCGCCGCATCACTTGGGCCCAGTCGGCATGGGCGAGACCGTCAAACTGGTCAATCAGATCATCATCGCAAACGTGATGATCGCAAACGTCGAAGGGCTCGCCTTTGCAAGAGAGGCGGGCGCGGATCTCGCCGAAGTCTGCGCGGTGCTCGCCTCGGCAACGGCCTCAAACTACGTTCTCGAAAAGTGGCTGCCGAGAACCTGGCTGGCCGGCACGTTCGAGGGCGGCTTCGCGCTGGATCTGCTGCGCAAGGACGTCGCGGCTGCACTCGACGCAGCTCGGGCTGCAAAACTACCGATGCCGGCCACTGGGCTGGCGTACCAACTCTACACCAACCGTAGCGCTAAGGGAGATGGCGCGCTGGATTACAGCGCGATCGCAAAAGCTTATGACAGTAATCCAGGAGCTTAAGCCGCCGCGGGGCACCTCGATCAAGGGCCCGGATCTCAACAAGAAAATCCTGGTCGTGGACGACGAGTCCGCGATCCTACAGACCCTGCGCTTCAATCTCGAACGCAGCGGTTACGCGGTCGTTACCGCCGGCGACGGTCGCACCGCCATTGCAATGGCCCAGCGCGAGCAGCCGGATCTGATCGTGCTCGACATCATGTTGCCGGTGCTCGATGGGGTCGAAGCCTGCAAAGAGATTCGCAAGTTTAGTCCCGTGCCGATCATCATGCTGACCGCGAAGGATCAGGAGATCGACAAGGTTTTGGCGCTCGAGTTGGGCGCCGACGACTACG
>JBEKRW010000243.1:0-4203 GCA_049517595.1 Candidatus Cybelea sp.
GTATAGCCTGACGCCGCAAAGCGTTGATGAAATGCTCGTAGCGATGCGCGCCGGCACGTATTCGACGGCGCCGATGGCGCAGACCGAGGTTCCTGGGCGCACGTGGACGATCTCGCAAGAAAGCGAGATCTCGCGCGGCAAGAAGTCGTCGGGCGCGGTGGATGTCCCGCTGCCGAACAACGCGGGCGGCGTCGGTGACCGCAGCGGCATCATCATGCTCGACCGTATCGTCAACCGCGACGTCGACTTCTTTACCAAAACGTCGGAGCGGGCCGTCGTCGACGCCCGCCAAGTAGTCGAGGTCCGCGAGGAAGAGGGCAGTCATGCCGGTCACTAAGGTTCTGACGGCCGGCATCGGCGAGGTCGACCTGCGCGGCATCGATGCCTATCGGCAACGCGGCGGCTACAAGCAGTGGGAGCGCGCCGTACGCGAGATGCAGCCGGTCGACGTGTTGAATTTGGCGGATAAATCTGGCCTGCGCGGGCGCGGCGGCGCCGGTTTCCCGACCGGGCGCAAATGGTCGTTTCTCCCGAAAGACAAGCACCTGCGCTACCTGGTCTGCAACTGCGACGAGGCCGAGCCCGGAACGTTCAAGGACCATATGCTTCTTGAGGAGACGCCGCATCAAATCATCGAGGGAATGCTGATCGGCGCCTACGCAATCGCCTCGCACCATGCATTCATTTATATTCGTGGCGAGTTCCGGCGAGGGTACGAGATCTTCTGCGCGGCGTTAGAGGAGGCCAAGCGTGCCGGCTACGTGGGCAAGAACATCTTCGGCAGCGGCTTCGATTTGGAGCTGACCGTCCATCGCGGGGCAGGTGCCTACATCTGCGGCGAAGAGACGGCATTGCTCAACTCGCTGGAGGGCAAGCGCGGCGAGCCTCGCCTCAAGCCGCCGTTCCCAGCCGTTGAAGGTTTGTACGGCATGCCGACGGTGGTGAATAACGTCGAAACGCTGGCCTATCTCGTTCCGATTCTCGAGCGCGGCGCAGAGTGGTTTGCCGCGGCCGGGACGGAGCGCAGCAAGGGTTATAAGATCGTCTCGGTCTCCGGGCACGTTCGCAATCCGGGTAACTATGAGATCGCGCTGGGAACGACGATCCGCGAGCTGATCGAGATTGCAGGCGGTCTGCGCCCGGGGCGAACGCTCATGGCCGTTCAGCCCGGCGGCGGCTCGTCGGCATGCGTTTTTGAAGAGCACTTGGATTGGCCGTACGACTACGAAAGTTTGGCTAAAGCTGGCTCGATGCTAGGTTCGGGCGCGATGGTCGTCTTCGACGACACGACCGATTTCGTGAACGCTTCCTACAATGTCTCGCGGTTCTTCTCGCACGAGTCGTGCGGTCAGTGCACCCCCTGCCGCGAGGGCGGCAACTGGATGACTCGCGTACTCGCTCGCCTCGTCGACCATCGAGGAGTTGCGGGCGATTTCGAGATGCTGTTGCGGGTTTCGAGCGGCATCACCGGCTTGAATCTTTGCCCGTTGGGCGACTCGATCGAACCGTTCTTGAAATCGGTGATGGTTCGGTTTCCGGACCAGTTCACGTCGCGCATCGTCGCTCCGCAGGCGCAGCTCGCATGAGCACGACGGCGGCACCGCAGACCGAGCTGGTCAGTTTGACGATCGACGGCGTGCCGTTGAGCGTTCCGAAAGGAACGCTCCTGGTGGAGGCCGCCAAAACGGTCAAGCAAGAGATTCCGGTCTACTGCTATCACACAAAGTTAGGGCCGGCGGGACTCTGCCGCATCTGCCTGGTCGACATCGAAGGAATGCCCAAACTGCAGATCGCGTGCAACACCGTCGTGACCGACGGCATGGTGGTTCGGACGCGCGGCGACCGTGTCGAAGCGGGCCGCGCAATGGTGCTGGAGCTTTTTCTCGTCAACCACCCACTGGACTGCCCGATCTGCGACAAGGGCGGCGAATGCGATCTGCAGGACTACGCGATGGCCTATGCGCGCGGCAACTCCGACGTGGCCGATCCGAAGCTCGCCAAGCCGAAAGCGGTGGATCTCGGTCCAACGATCGTTCTCGACGAGGAGCGTTGCATCGTCTGCCAGCGGTGCGTCCGTTTCGACGACATCATCGCCGGGGAGCGCCAGCTCGTCGTCAAGGACCGCGGCGCTCGCGACATTATCGCAACCGCGAGCGGCCATCCCTATCGCCACAACTTCACGGGAAACGTGACGGAGCTTTGTCCGGTCGGCGCTTTGACGTCGAAAACCTATCGTTTTAAATCGCGTCCGTGGGATTTGGAACGTACGCAAACCAGCTGCACGCAGTGTCCCGTCGGCTGCCGGCAGTACGCCGACGTGCGTTATGGCAAGCTCTTACGCACGATGCTCGTGGAAGAAGATCGCATCTCGGATGGCTGGCTCTGCGATCGCGGCCGGTACAACGTCGGCTTCTACGACGCGCCGGACCGTCTCACGCAGCCGCTCTATCGCAAGCACGGAAGTTGGACCCAAGTCGGCTGGGACGACGCGATCTTTCTGTGGTCCAAGGCGATTACCGATGCGATCGCGCAACGCGGCGCCGAAAGCCTCGGCGCCATCGGCGGCGGCCGGCTGACCAATGAGGAAGCCTTTGCGCTCGGCCACGTTTTTCGCAGCCTCGGCGCGCGGAATCTCGATTGGCGGGCGGGGCGTCAGTGTCAGGCAACGCCCGGTGCGCGCGGCGGTTCGCTCGAAGATCTCGATCGCGCGCAGGCGATCGTGATCGCCGGGGAGTCGCCGGAACAACGCGCTCCCGTGCTGTGGCTGCGCATCCAGAAGGCTGCGCGCAACGGCGCGACCGTCGTGTCGGAAGAGTCAGCACCGAAAGCACGCGTGGCCGCCGCGGGCGCTACGCGCGTCGCGTTGATTTGGGACGGCGTCGATCCGAGGGTGGGAAGCAGTTTCGCGCAGGCCTTCGCCGATATGCCCGAGTTGACAACGTACATCGCGAGCGAGCAAGGCAACGCGCGCGGCGCCGAAGCGATGGGGATGCTGCCGGGACTTGCTGCGGGCTATTCGCCGGTCGAGCGGGGATACGACGCATCGGAGATGTTCGACGGAGCGCGCGATGGACGGCTCGCCGTGCTCTCGATCTTCGGAGCGAACCCGGCGCGCAATGCGCCGGATCCGGATGCCGTCAACCGCGCACTCGATGCGATACCTTTCGTAGTCGTCAGCGAGCTCTTCATGACTGAGACGGCGCAGCGCGCGACGCTCGTTCTGCCTGCCGCCGGCGCGTTTGAGAAGAGCGGTTCCATCGTGAATCTCACCGGCGATCTGCTTCCGGTTAGCGCATCGCTGACGGCGCCCGACTTCGTGCGCTCGGATTTCGAGATGCTCGCCGACTTGGCCGCGCAGCTCGGCGTTCCGGTCCCGCCGACGCCGGAAGTCGAGCGCAGCGTTATACTCGCTGCGACGAGCGAGCCGCGCGATTTTAGCCTCGGCGACGAACGGTTCATCCTTCGACAACCCTTCGACTGCGCTCGGGGTGACAAAGCGAACGCCGGGATCATGTCGGGAGGCGGCACTTGGCTGCACGATCCCACGCTTGCGGGGATCAGGGCCGTATAAATGCCGTTGTGGCTCGAGGTCCTCATTAAATCGGTGATTCTGCTCTTCGTCGTCGTGACGTCGTTTGCGTATGCGATGCTGGTCGAACGCAAGGTTTTGGGATGGATGCAGCTTCGCCCGGGACCCAATCGCGTCGGTCCTTGGGGTCTCTTGCAGCCCGCCGCCGACGCCGCCAAGCTGATACTGAAGGAAGATCTGACGCCGGAGACCGCCGATCCGTTGCTCTATAAGCTGGCGCCCTTCATTTCGCTGCTGACGGCATTTGCTGTGTACGCGATCATTCCGTTCGGTGCGTCGGCCTCGGGGCAGACGTGGGCGATCGGCAACGTCAATGCCGGAATTCTCCTAATACTTGCAATCGGTTCGCTGGGCGTCTACGGAATTTGTTTGGGCGGCTGGGCATCGGGATCGAAGTATCCGTTGTTGGGAAGCGTACGATCGACGGCGCAGATGATCAGCTACGAGCTAGCCATGTCGCTCTCGCTGGTGGGCGTTCTCGTGCTGGCCGGCACGACGTCGCTCGACGGCATCGTCAACGCGCAGGCGCGCTGGTGGTTCGTGCTCCCGCAGTTCGTCGGTTGCGTGATCTACGTGATCACCGCCGTCGCGGAGACGAATCGGGCGCCGTTCGA
>JBEKRW010000244.1:0-4151 GCA_049517595.1 Candidatus Cybelea sp.
CCACCTTCGCCCGTGGTCATCGTCTTCGAGGCGTGAAAAGAGAAGGCTCCGAAAGCGCCGCGGCTACCTGCGTACGCGCCCTTCCACGTCGAGCCGATAGCCTCGGCTGCGTCCTCGACGATCGGGATCCCATGTTTGCGGCTTATTGATTCGAGAGCGTCCATGTCGCAAAGGTTACCGTAGAGATGGACCGCGAGAATTGCCTTGGTCCGCTTAGTGATTGCCTTTTCGACTTTTCCTGGATCGAGGCACCACGTATCCGGCAGAATGTCGACAAACACAGGCTCCGCACCTAAGTTCACGATTGGAGCCACCGACGCGACCCAGTTGATATCCGCTAGAACAACTTCGTCCCCCGGTCCGATACCGAGCCCCGCCATTCCAAGATGAAGAGCGCCGGTGCCGCTCGATGTTGCGATCGCAAAATCGACACCCAAATATGCCCGAAACTCATCCTCGAAGCGGCGGATATACTCATAACCAGAGGCTCCCCAGCCGTTGGCAGCGGCTTCGGCCACCCGGCGAATCTCAAGATCTGTAATCGACGGTGTCGCATAATAGATTTTGGAGCGGATTGGAACGTCACGCATGGTGGTGCGCCTCCGCCGTCCCGTCGCCTAGAAGCCTTTGGTACTGCTCGATCTGTCTCGACGTTGCCGCTTCGGCAGATTCTCCGGAGCTCCATGCCCTGTACCATTCCACTGTCCAAAGAACGGCATCGGCGGCTGAGAGTCGCGGTAACCAGCCAAGACTCTCCTGAGCTTTGGCTGCGTCGACCGCAAGGCGCCCAGCCTCTTTAAAATTGGGTCTCCAATCTAGCTGCCAGTTCGGTTCCTTTCCCCATGCGTCGTAAATGGCGTGCGCCAACTCCTTCACTGTGATGGATCCATCTGCGGGCGGTCCAAAATTCCATGCCCCGGCGAACCGCGTGCGACTCGCGTGCAGTTGCTCTGCCAGCGTCAAGTAACCCACGAGCGGTTCGAGAACGTGTTGCCAAGGACGAGTAGCCTGGGGGTTGCGCAGCTTTAGCGGAGCGTCCGCGAGATGAGCCCGTAGAATATCCGGAACGAGCCTATCGCGTGACCACTCGCCTCCGCCGATGACATTACCTGCGCGCGCGGTTGCGATGGCGCAGTTGCTATCGTCAAAGAATGATCGCCTGTATGATTCGGTTACAAGCTCGGCGCATGCCTTACTACACGAGTAAGGGTCGTCGCCGCCCAGCGCATCATCCTCACGATACCCTACGAGCCTCCCGTCATTGCGATAGCACTTGTCGCTTGTTACGACGATTACTGCGCGCAACCTAGAAAGATCGCGTGCGCATTCCAGCGCGTGAGCTACGCCCATCGTGTTAGTTTCGAAAGTGGCTATGGGATGAGCGTAGCCCTCGCGTACCAGGGCCTGCCCTGCGAGATGAAAAAGTACCTCTGGATCTGCACTCCTCGCGACTTGACGGAACCGTGCGAGGTCGCGTACGTCCCCGAATCGAGAGTTTACTTTCGCTTCGATCTGCAGGAGGCTGAAGAGGTTGGGGTCGGCATCAGGCGGCAGAGCGAAGCCAGTGACATCTGCGCCGAGCCGCGCGAGCATATAGGTGAGCCACGCGCCCTTAAAGCCGGAGTGCCCCGTCACGAGTACACGCCGGCCGGCCCAAAAACCCTCGTTCAAAACGGCCTCGCACAAAGGACGCGAGTCACTGCCAAGTTTTCCACGGCGCTTGCCCACTCGACCAAAGTGCTTCAAGGTGGAGCTTATCTCTTAGCGTGTCGACGGGGTACCAGAAACCGGAGTGCTGAAAGGCGCTGAGCTCTCCCCGCTCTCCTAGTTTCTCGAGCGGGCCTCGTTCCCAGACGGTTTGATCGCCTTCGATAGACCGAAACACGGAGGGTTCTAGGACAAAAAAGCCACCACTGATCCACATATTGTCGCCGAGCGGTTTTTCTGTAAAGCGCTCGACGAGATCGTTATTGAGCACGAGCGCGCCGAAACGCGCGGGCGGGCGCACGGCCGTTACCGTCGCCGCCGTACCTGTGCTCTTATGAAACGCTACGACAGATGTGACGTCAACGTCGGAGAGCCCGTCCCCGTATGTAAAGCAAAAGGTCTCACCGGCTACGTAGGACTCGATCCTCTTTAACCTGCCACCTGTTTCGGTTAATTCGCCGGTGTCGATGAGCGTTACAGTCCAGGGCTCACTGTACGTCTTGTGAATGTGCTCCGTGTTCGTTTGCAGCTCGAAGGTTACATCGGAGCTGTGCCGGTAGAAATTCGCAAAATATTCCTTAATCATGTAGCCCTTGTAACCGAGACACACAACAAAATCTCTGATGCCGTGGACGGCGTACCCCTTCATAATGTGCCACAGGAGGGGGCGGCCACCAATCTCGATCAACGGCTTCGGGCGAGCGACGGTTTCCTCGCTAATTCGCGTTCCAAGGCCACCTGCTAAAATTACGGCTTTCACGCCTGGGCTCGCGGTAAACGTTGCTTCGCGGTTTCGAACGGCGACGCTGAAGGATCCCTATGCGTACAGGCAGGCTGTCTCGCCGAGGGGAGAGCGGAATGATGTGGCGCGCCTTGCGGCCGGCCTACTATGGGTGGAGCGTCTTGCCTAAGAGGAAGCCGAACGTCTTCATTTCCGAGACGTCCCAGAGCATGAGCCGCCAGACGAGATGCCAGCGTGCCTCTGCGATAAGCAGCACTACGTTGAGACCGAAATAAGAGGCGGCGCCGTGCGCCAGATTGTTGCCGAGGTGGGTCGTCGCCTGAGTAAGCCGCTGCATATCCCGCGTAGTTACCCCTTTCGGCGTAGGGAAACGCGCAGCGCCCCCTCGCTTGGCGGGCCTGTTTATGCATTAACGGCAGGTTTTCCTCGAATCTCGGCAAGAGGTGGCTGAAAAACGGGGACGGCCAGGTCGCCCACCCACCAGCGGCGGCTCGCGGAGTCGAGGTGCACGTGATCGTCGTAATAGCCGATTCCGCCGGAAACCGCTCGCGACCAGCAGGCAGCGAAAAGATCTCGCGTGGAGACGCCGTCTACGTATAGGTCGGCTGCCTTTCCGTAGCAGTGCATGCTATTGCGGGCGGCGTTTTCGGTCGCGAGGTTAGTCTGCACGGACCGGTACCCGCTCGTGATGACCAGCGGCCGCCGCACGCCCTGCAGCGCGAGCGCCTGCTGCACCTCCCAAAGCGCCTCGATTTCGACGATATCGATACGCACGTAGCCTTGAGATACGGGAACGTGCCGGTCGCGCATCAGCCAGCAGATTGCGTTATATCCGGGATAGTAGACGGTGTGCCCATCGATGCAGAACGGAACGGCGATCTCGTCAGATGTCCCGGCCCGGCGCAACCAGAGCACGCGCCGCGTGGAGTTAGGGACCGCGGCGCGCACCGCAGCGGGAGACATCCCGGCCACCGTGGTAGCGGTTAACGCAAAAAGAAAGTCGCGGCGTCGCATGAGCGGCTGCGTCCTCATCGGACTCATTATACCACGACTGCAGTCAAAGCGCACGACTCGATCGGCTTGGCTGACGAAGGGCGAGAACTCGGTGCTTAAGGGCCAGGCTCGGCTTCTCGATTAAGAACCAGCTCGCGTTGGCTAGACTCAAGGTGATCGCGAACGTTGCCGCACAGTAGGGTACGAGTCCGTGCCTCGCCATACCAAATAGTACTAACAGTTGCGCGGCTGGGAAGGCATAGATGTAGAGTCCGTACGAGAGGTCTATGCGCCGGTCGAAGCCACGGAATGGTAGTCGAACCGCCGCAAAGAGCGTTAGATAGCAGATCGCCGGAATGGCGATGAAGGCGAAGGCTCGTGTCGGAAGGGTAACGATCAACGCGGCGCCACACAGCGCGGCAACCCACGCGCGGATCGGGACACGATCGCGAACCAGATACGCGTACGACCCTGTCGCGAAGTAGACAAATAAGCCGAGCGGCGCGAGAATGATCGGCATTCCATGGCCTCCAAAGCGCCACAGCAAGAAAACATAGCAGAAGAATAGGCAGAGCGCCGAACCGGCAATCAGCGCGGGGGCGCGCCGAATGACGCCGGCGATTCCAAGTGCGGCCACGCAAAGATAGCACGTGAACTCGTATTCAAGCGTCCAAAGCGAGCTGTTGAAGACGAATGGGTAAGGCACGCT
>JBEKRW010000245.1:0-4141 GCA_049517595.1 Candidatus Cybelea sp.
GGAATCCACTGCTCGTCGGAACCGGCCTCGTAGTCGAGAACCGTCGTAACGACCGGCGCCAGCGTGTTGCGGACGACGATGACCCGCAACCCGTTCGAGAGGGTCGCGCGCGCCACGTCGGCTGAGGCTGCGTTCGCCCCCGCCGCCAGCAGAGGAAAGAGCACGGCCGTCGCCGCTGCGATGAAGATACCCGGCTTATACATTGGCGGCGCTATTCGCGCCGCGGCCGGTGAACCCTCACGACGAAAGCAGCAGCGCGCGCGTGCTGGGCTGAGCGGCAAGCACGGCTCGAAGCCCTGCGTGCTCCGGACGTGCCAGCGCCGGATCGTCGGCCACGATCTGCGCCGCAGCCGCTTTCGCGGAACGATAGACGTCGATGTCGCGCACCAAGTCGCCGAGGCGCAGGTCCGCCGCCCCCGATTGGATCGTTCCCGAAAGCTGGCCCGGGCCTCGCAGCCGCAAATCCTCGTCGGCGATCTCGAAACCATCGGTAGAGCGCGTCAAGATGGCGAGCCGGCCGCTGTCCACGTCGTCGGGATAGACGAAGATGCAAAACGACTCCGCGGCCCCCCGGCCGACGCGTCCACGTAGCTGGTGGAGCTGCGCCAGCCCGTAGCGATGCGCGTCCAGAACGACCATAACCGTTGCGTTTGCGACGTCCACGCCTACCTCGACGACCGTCGTCGAAACCAGCACGTCGAGATCGCCGCGAACGAAGCCCCCCATAATCTGCTCCTTCTCGCGCGACGCCAAACGCCCGTGAAGCAATCCCAACCGCAGATCCGCAAACACGTCGCGGCGCAGCCGCTCTTCTTCGGCAACCGCGCTCGTGAGCGCGTTTTCCCCTTCTTCGATGGCGGGCGCGACGATATACGCCTGACGCCCGTCGGCGACGTTTTTTCGAACGAAGTCGTAGACCCGGCTCAAGCGGCTCGTGCGGACCGCGAACGTTTCGATCGGAGTCCGGTTGGGTGGCAGCTCGTCGATAAGCGAGACGTCCAGGTCCGCGTATACCGACTGTGCCAGCGTTCGCGGAATCGGCGTGGCCGTCATGTGCAGCGTGTGCGGCGACGACCCTTTGCCGCGCAAACGTGCGCGTTGTTCGACGCCGAATCGATGTTGCTCGTCAATGACGACCAGGCCGAGCCGGCCGAAGTCGACGCCTTCGGTAAGCAGCGCGTGCGTACCGACGGCCAGCGCCGCCTCACCGCTGGAAAGCTTTTCGATGGCGTCGCGGCGTGAACGCGCGCTTTGACTGCCGAACACCGCCTCAACACCGAGGCCGAACGGTTGCAGAAATGGTGCGAGCTTGCTCGCGTGCTGCCATGCCAGTAGTTCGGTGGGTGCCATCAAGGCCGATTGCAGACCGTTTGCCGCGGCCGCCAGAATCGCCGCTGCGGCAACCAGCGTCTTCCCGCTGCCGACGTCGCCCTGCAACAGGCGGTTCATCGGCACGTCGCGGCCTAAGTCGTTCCAAATCTCCCGAATCACCCTGCGCTGCGCGCCGGTCAACGCAAAGGGAAGGGTCGCTTCGATGCGTTCTAACAGGTTGGCGGGCACCTCGAAAACCGGCGCGTCGTGGTCGCTCTCACGCTCGGCGCGCCGCAGTTGTGCACCCGTCGCCAATGCGAGAAACTCTGCGAATACGAATCGCTCGTGGGCGCTTTCCGATTCCTGCGGCGTCTGTGGCGCGTGCATCGCGCGATAGGCGTCCCGGATCGAGCCGTATCCTCGGTGCGCAGCAAGAACCGGCGGCAATGGATCCGCGGGAGCGAGCTCGAGCAGCTGCGAGAGGTTCTTCTTCACGACCATCGCGATCTTGCGGGTAGCAAGCTCTTTGCTCGCGCGATAGACGGGGACGAGTTCGCCTCGATAACTTTCGTTCTCGCCGAGCACTTCGTGGTGCCCAACGCTTACGACGGGCCCGGAGAAGATTCGCTCGACGCGGCCACGCACCATCAGCCGCATTCCTTCGCGAAAGCGTCCGACGACGTAACGATTGCGTCCGATCCATTTTGCGGTAAACAGACCGCCGGCGTCGTCGCGCAACTGCAGTTCCACGATCTCCAAGCCGCGCACGCGGCGTTCCTTGACGGCAACGACGTGCCCCACCGCGTTCTCCTCGCCTCCGGCCTCGCCCAGTCGCGCGGCCGGCGTCGGGAAGCGCAAGTCGTCGTAGCGGAACGGGAGGTAGTCCAGCAGCGCTTCGGCCGTATCGATGCCTAACTCGCGGAAAAGCGCCGCGCTCTTCGGCCCGACGCCGCTTAGGCCGGCAATATCTACTTGTTGCGAATCCTGCGCGATCATGTCCGCGCCGCGCCTAGCCGCTGCAGCGCCGCGTAGGCTTTCCTAACTTCGGGAGTGTCGATACCGTAACGCTCGCCCAACTCGCAGACCGCTCCTAAGATCGGATCGATCTCCAGAGCGCGGTGATGCTCGAAGTCTTGCAACATCGAAGTCTTCACGTTATCGAGCCTTGCGGCATACGCAATTCTTGCGTCGACGTCCACGTCGCCCACAACCCCGATCGCTTTCCCAACCCGCAACGCCTCCATCATGAGGCGCCGAACCTCCTCGCGTGCCTGCACGTCTTCTAGCATCGGTTTGATCGTCATCTTCCGCAAGACGCTGACCGTGTTGAGTCCGGCGTTGTTCACGAGCTTGAGCCAGACGGTTTGACGAATTTGGGAGTCCGCCTCGGCGGCGAGCCCCGCGTCCTTGAAAAGCTCCACGAGCTCGGCGGCGCGACCGCCGAAACCACGACCAGGATCGCCGAACACGTAGCGCAGTCCGCCGCTTTGCCGGATGCGCCCAGGCGCGACGAGAGTTCCGGAGACGTGTACGACCGAGCCAATCACCTGGCGGTCCGGGAAGAGTTCCCCAATCGTTCCCCCCGGATCGACGCTTCGCAACGCCGGCTCGCGCACGTACCAGAATGGCACTCCATTTTGCATAGTAGCCAGCTGCGTCTCGCTGCCCGAGAACGGCGCGATTTGCTCCAGCAGCGACGGCCACTGATGCGCCTTAAAGGTTAGCAGAAGAAAATCGAAGGCACCGAGCGTACGCAAATCGTCGCTGACGGTGACCGGAACGGAGAAGGCCCCCAGGTCGCTCTCGACGCTCAAGCCGTTGCGGCGAATGGCCGCGGCGTGCTCACCGCGCGCCACGACCGCCACAGCATTGCCCGCCCGAGCAAGCGCGGCGGCGAGAAATCCGCCGATGGCGCCGGCCCCCACGACCGCAATCCGCCTCACGCCGGATCGTTAAAGGCGACGGGCAGATTTGAACTGCCGAATGGGGCTTTTGCAGAGCCCTGCCTTACCACTTGGCTACGTCGCCTCGATGCGTGATGGAGCGGATAGTGGGAACCGAATCTCAGAGCAGATGAAACTGAGACAGTCGCAGGCTGCCTGTGGATGCGGTTTTCTCCGGAGGGCCTGCTTTCCTGGAAATCAACGATTCGTCGTGTAGAGCGTACCGACTTCAGCGGGTAGTGGGAATCGAACCCACGCGTCGACCTTGGGAAGGTCACAGGCTGCCATTACATCATACCCGCGCGCCAGGCGACGTTCGGCTTCGAGCATCTTCTCACGGCGTCCTACGACCGGGCGCCAACGCGCCTAGGATATAACGCTGATCGAACGCGCCAGGACGATCGCGACCGTAATCAGGGAGATCAGTGCCTCGACGGTCATCAACCCCTTGGCCCAGCGGGTTAGCGGCATGACGTCGGCCGGGCTAAAGGCCGTCGAGTCGGTGAACGACAGGTAGAGATAATCGTAGAACTGCGGCTTCCAATGCGGATCGATGCAGGGCGGCGTCTTGCCTTCGATGGCCAGCTGCATTTGCGGAAAAAGAAAGTCTGCGTTCTTAACGTCCGTCGCCGAGTCGGCCCGCGCGCGCGTCTCGGGGCCATCCCCGTCGAGCTCCCAATACCAAAGCGCGAAGACGAGGATGTTCGTTAGCCAGATCTGCAGGCCGTTGCGCAACAACGACGCAGCCGAGTGCGCCGGTCCTCTCTCGGGGTGAAAGAGCGACGACACCAGCAGCAGTACCGAGGCGAGATTGAAGAAGTTCACGATTGCGATCAGCAAGATACTCGCGAACCGAATGCGCCGAGTGTCGATGTTCCGGCGCGGCG
>JBEKRW010000246.1:0-4130 GCA_049517595.1 Candidatus Cybelea sp.
CGACTCCTATGCCTGATACGAGACGACGATGCGTTGCGGTGTGTTGGACTGATAGACGATCCACGTCACCTCGGCCGCGCCGCTTTGCTCGCGAAGCGGCAACGGGTCCAAGCCGCGCGGCGCGGGCCCGGCAATGTGCGTTCCGTCGAAGGTGTATTGCGATCCGTGACAGGGGCACATGAACCGGTTCTGCGCGTCGTTCCAGTTGTAGTAGCAGCCCAAATGCGGGCAGATCGGGCTAAAGATCACAAAGCCCATCGTGACGACGTCGAATGGCACGTCGGCCGCTCCGCCCGGGCCGTTGAAGATGTCGGGGCGCGCGGTCTTAAACTTTTCTGGATCGATCTTGATGCCCCAAACCGACTCCGGGGCGCTCTGCTCGGGCAGATACGCGTCTTTATACTTGAGGGTGAAGGTCAGCTTGACCGGCTTGTCGGTCGCCTTCTGTAAGGACGCGACCTCGTCGGAGCTCAGCGGTGACCAGCTGCCACTCGCGGCGTTCTTGGGCGGCAGCAGCGACCCCACGATCGGTACGGCCAGCACGAGCCCGACGATCCCGCCGATGGTGACCGTGGCGTTGGCCATGAAGGTGCGGCGGCTAACTTCGTCGGCGCTTTGCGCCGCAGCGTCGCTGGCCGCGCCGGCATTCGTGTCAGACAAAGTAGCTTCTCCCCAAGGGCGTAGGTGCGGGTCGCAGGCTCATTTAGCGATATTGTAAGTCTGCCCTTTGAATCGCCGCGCGGACGAAACTCTAACCCCCTCCAAGCCGGGACGAGTCCGGGACACGCCGCTGCTAGAGTTGTCGCATGAGCCGATCGCACGGACTCCAGGCCCTCCTATTGGTTTTGCTCGCGGCACTGGCCGGCTGTTCGGGGAGCGAGGCCGGCGGCGGCGGCGCTCTGCCGGCAGCGACGTCCACCTACCTGCACGCTAAGCATGCGCCTTCGGGGAGCTACCTCTACGTTGAGAACCAGAACAGCACGATCTCGGCATTTAGCGTAGCTAAGAACGGCGCGCTGAGCGAAATCAGCGGATCTCCGTTCGCGTCGGAGACAAACGGGCCGTCGTTGTTCTCGATCGCCGTCAATCCGAAGGGCCCGGATCTGTACGTGACGGGCACCGTTTCGCAGAATCTCGCGATCTTTTCGATCGGCTCCGGCGGCGGCCTCACGCTGGTGAGTGACTCGACGAGCGCGGGGGACGGCGCAAACTTCCCGCTGCTCTCCGAGCACGACAAGCGATTGTACGTCGTGAACGTCGCCAATGGTGGAGCGGTCGATGCGTTCGACCTCGTGAAGAACGGCAGCAGGGCCAAGCCCATCGCCGGATCGCCGTTTTCCGTCACATGCCCGGGCTTCTGCGACCCCAACCCGGGCGACGCGGTCATCGGCGGATCGTACCTCTACACGGTCGATACGTACGGCTGGTACGTTTCAACGTTCTCGATTTCACGCAGCGGCGCGTTGACGGAACTGAGTAGTTACGCCACCGGATACGGCCCGGCGCAGGCCGTGATGACGCCTAAAGGAACCGAACTCTACGTTACCAACGGCGCGCAAGGAAGCGTTAGCGGATACAGTGTTGCCGCCGGCGTGCTCACGCCGCTAATGGGATCGCCGTTTTCGGCGGGCGCTACGCCGCTTGGCATTGTGATGACTCCCAACGGCAAGAACCTCTACGTCGCAAATCAGGGCGACGGGACGATCTCGGGCTATTCGATCGGATCCGGGGGCGCCTTGACCGCGCTTTCGGGGTCGCCGTTTGCCGACGGTAGTGGAACCTCGCCCACCGCGGTGGTAATCGATCGCGACGGCAAGCACCTCTTCGTAACCAATGACAGCACCGATGCCATCGTCGTCTATGCGATCGACGGATCCGGTGCCATCAAGCAAGTCGCGGGCTCGCCCTTCGCAGAGAAAAGCGGTGCCGGGGGACCGCAGGGTCTCGCACTCTTCTAGCTCGCCGGGAGGAGGCGGTTCGGGCGGAAAACGCAGCCTTTGCGCTAAGCCTTCGGGGTGGGCCGCGGCGTTGCCATTACGGCGTTTGGGCGTTTCTGTGTGGTCGCCGATGGCGAAGAGCGCACGCGCGCCTTCTCGCCTCGCGCACGGCGGTGCCTCGCTCATCTCGCTTTGCGCGAAGGCCCGGTCGATCGCGGCCTGTTAGCGGCGGAGCTTTGGCCGGACGTCGATCAGACGAGCGCCCTCGGGAACCTGCGACGGCGCCTTCACGAATTGGAAGGCGCGCTGGAGATGGTTGGATTGAAAGGCGGGATCGAGGTCACGCGCGATAAGGTTGCGCTGGCGCCGTCGGCGCAATGGTCGATCGACGTCGCACGATATAGCATTCTTTCGCGCGATCCGACGCAGACCGATCGTGCGGCCGCGCTCTATCGGGAGCCTGTCTTCCCAGGTCTCGACGATGAAGTCCTCGAGCGCGAACGGCGGCGTTTGCATTCCGTCCAAATGGAGCTCTTGACTCGACTGCTCGATTTGGGTATTGGAAGGGGTGACGTTGCGGAGATCGCGGCCCTTGCGAACACGATCGTTCGGTTCGATCCGCTGAGCGAACAAACGATTTCAAAGGCCGTGTCGGCACTGCGCTCCCTTGGAGAGGACGACCGGGCACGGCGGCTGTTCGAACGTTTGGCGCAGGCGATGCGCGACGAGATCGACGACGAGCCCGATTCTCTGGAGGTCGACGACTCGATCACGGAAGCCTCGATGCGGCGGACCTTGCAACAGCTGATCGACCGGGGAGAATTATTGCGTGGAGCGAGCGGCGACCGCAGCTTCGATCGGATCGAGACGCAGATGAAATCGATCCGCGCAGCGCTGGACCTGGCTATCGTTCGTCACCGCGACGTCGAGTTGGGCGCCCGCGCTCTTGCTGCGCTGTCGAGATTTCTCTTCGAGCGCGGACATGCCGCCGAGGCGTTCGGCTGGTACGAAGCTGCGATTCCACATCTGCCAGCTCCCTCGCCGCTACGCGCCGAGGCAATCTACTTGCGGGCCATGGTCGGACGCAACCTCGGCAATGCCGAGCATAATCTTCCCGCGTTCGAAGAGGCAATCGAAGATCTTCGTGTTTCTGGAGAGCAAACGACGCTGGCGAAGGCCCTGCTGTACGGTTCCAATGCCGCGAGAATGACGGGCCGGGCACAGGTCGCGCAGGAGTTTGCCTGCGAGGCGCTCTCGATTCTGGAACTGCAGCACGACTCTTACCTCGTAGCATTTGCCCGCAGCGCACTGGGTGCAGTCGCATACGCGCTTGGCCGGCTGGAAGACGCGCGCCGCGAGTTCGCTGCGGCGCGGGAGGGTTTTGCGGCGCTCGGCGCCGGTAACGACGAGACGTTGATGCTCGTAAACGGGGCGCGATGCGCGTTTGCGGCGGGCGAACTTGCCGTGGCACACCAGCAGCTATCAGGCGCGCTCGCAAGCGCAACTGCTGCGGGGAACGTCTATGTCGAAGGGCACGCGCGCGTCGGTCTAACGCTCGTAGCGCTCGAGAGACGTGAGATTGGCGAGGCAGGGAGACATGCGGCCCGCGCCGCCGAAATTTCGGCCGACAGCTCCGATATGGAGTTGTCGGTCATCGCGCTCGAAGCAGCCGCGGAGCTTTTCCTCGCCCTCGGAGAGTTCGGCCGTGCTCGCGATGCTCTTGCGGCCGCCGACGGGGTGCGCTCGGAGTACCTTATCGCGCGCGCTCCAACCGAACATGCACGCTCCGAACGCATACGCGCTGAGCTCGCCGGCCGTTCGCTCTTGATCGGAGCGACGGTCGCCGCACCAGATATCATGATGCGCTCGTTGCTAGCCAGCGTGGCGCGTTCGTATCGGCGGCTTCACATTTTATAGCTGTGCAATCCAGAGATCCAGATGTTCACTCCGAGGTAGCAGAAGATGATCGACGCGAAGCCGATGACGCTGACCCAGTTCGTGCGCAGCCCCCGCCACGCGTGGCGAGTGTGCAGATGCATGTATGCGAGGTAGACGATCCAGGAGAACAAGGCGGCGGTCTCCTTAGGATCCCACTGCCAATAGGCGCCCCACGCTTCGTGCGCCCACATCGCGCCGGTAATGATTCCGATGGAGATCAGCGGCAGCCCGATCGCGACCGCCCGATAGACGATC
>JBEKRW010000247.1:0-4112 GCA_049517595.1 Candidatus Cybelea sp.
AATCGCTTCCGGCACAGATCGAAAATGGGACGATCTTCTGTGTGGCCTGCGCGGGCAAACTCATGGCGCCGAGTGATACCGCCGCAAGGAAAAGCGCAAACGGTTTTCTGAACATGTGCATGCCTTCGCTGTTCCTTAGAAGGCTCTTTAGAAGGCTCTTTCTCGCCACGATTTCGGGCGGCTTGGGGCACGACGAGACGGTGCTCGGGGTCGCCTCCCCTTAAACGGGCCTTAGAAAACGCCGCGTGGGGAAGGTTCCAACCCGCGCGAGTGAACTTTACGGCAAACCGCGAGCACCGCAGCGTGAGAAAGGAAGTCCGATGATGGGTTGGATCGTTCGTCGCGTAGAGATTCTGGGTTTGCTTTGCGCATTGATCGCGTGCAGCAGCGGATCGTCGACCCCCTCAACAAACAATGGACCGAATCCCAGCTCGACCACGGTTACGTTAAAGTTGAAGGGCGGCCCCCTGTACGACATGCCGGTAACGCTTTCCCATTCGATCACCAACGGAGGCCCCAGCGGCGTCATCCGTACGCTGCTAACGAATCACGGGGGCCAAGCGCTCTTTGAAGCGTTGCCGTCGTCGGGGCAGCTGTGCGTCTACTCGTCGATGCTCGTCGGGGGCACCCTGTATAAAACCAGCCACTGCGCGCAGCCGTTCCCGGCAACGTATACGCTCAACTACGGTCCGCACGTGCCGTAAACCCGAACGGAAGGTTCGGGTCGGCGGTTAGCGAGAGCGGATCGGCGCGCGTTGCATCGCGCTGATGGAAGGCAGCGGCGGCAATCATCCCCGCATTGTCGGTGCAGTACTTCGGCGAGGGAACAAAAGCCAGAACATTTTCACGCCGGCTCCAAGCCGTTACGGCAGATGCAAGCGCGGAGTTGGCCGCGACGCCGCCGGAGATGACGACCGCCTTGTAGCGTTCGCGCTCGAAGGCCGCCCGCAGTTGCAGCATCAAAGCGTCGACGACCGCTGCTTGAAACGACGCCGCGACGTCGGCGGGTGCGGCGGTGCGCCCAGCGTCGGATTCGAGAAAATAGCGCACCGACGTTTTTAGACCCGAGAAGGAGAAGTCGAGCGCACCGCTCGCGGGGCGATAACGGGGGAATGCGTAGGCCCGCGCGTTTCCCGTGCGGGCGAGACGGTCGAGTTCGGGACCGCCTGGATACGGCAACCCGAGAAGGCGCGCGGTTTTGTCGAAGGCTTCACCCGCAGCGTCGTCGTGGGTGCGCCCGAGGATCCGCATGTGAAGCGGCGACTGGACGGCAACGAGTTGCGAATGTCCGCCCGAGACCAGCAATGCTAGAAAGGGGTAGGGCGGCTCTTCGGACCGATCGAGGAAAGGCGCGAAGATGTGGCCGTGCAGATGGTTGACGGCGTAGAGCGGTTTGTTCGTTGCAAAGGCGAGCGCCTTGGCGGCGGCAACGCCGACGACGAGGCTTCCGATCAGCCCCGGGCCGGCCGTGACCGCGATTCCGTCGAGGTCGTCGAGGGCCGTGCCGGCACGCTCGAGCGCGTCCTCGACTGCGGCGGAGAGCAGCGCGACGTGACGCCGGCTTGCGATCTCGGGAACGATGCCGCCGTACTTGGCGTGAAACTCGTCCTGATTGGTTGCCACGCTCGACAAGACATCGCGCCCGTCGCGCACTACGGCGGTTGCCGTGTCGTCGCACGACGTTTCGATCCCGAGCAACAGCATGATCGCATGAGTACGACGGCGCGACACCGAAGGCCTTATTCCCCTTTGCGTTGGAGGTCTGGAGATGCATCAACCACGGATCCGTCGACTACAGACTGCGATACTGCTTTTCGGGTTCGCGCTTTCCGCGTGTGCGGGCCACGCTGTAGACGGAACGCTTCCCGCCGGAGGAGCGCAGGCCGCGGCGCTGCGCGGACCGGTTTCCTTGGTACGCAACGCCCAACGAATGCGCCCGATGATTTCACACGGCGCGGGATATCCGGTTACCGCCGACCCGCCCGTCGCGCACCCGAACGAGGCGCCCTGCGTCGACAAGCTCTTCAATCCGCATACTCCGCCGCTCGAGTCCGGTGGGCTGCCGGTCGGCAAGTTCGCGGACTACTCGGACCATCCGTTCAACTACGCGCCGCCAAAGAACTGTCCCGGGCCCTACGCCGCAATCGTTTTCAAGCTGCACTTCCGCGTGACCGCTGGCGTGCAATACGACCGGACGGGAGCCGTGTGGATCGGCGCGACGAACGTCTTTTTCGGAACGACCTCGGAGCCTGGTCAGAACGCAAGTCCACAGTGGAATGTGGAGCGCGACGTGACGGAGTACGCTCCCGTCTTTGCGCAGGCATCCACCGGGCAAGCCTCCGTCTATAACGTCGTGAACTCGCAGTACACCGGCATTATCTACGGCACCGCCGAGCTGGATTTCTATCCGGCGAGCAAAAAGTATCCGGCCGGAAAGAGTGCAGACGTCGTCTACCCGCTCTCGGCCGGCGCGGACGGCGGATACGTCAACCTCGACGCACCGACCGATCAGATGACGGGGACATTTACGTTTCCGACTAACGTCGAGAAGGCTTACCTGGACGTGTTCCTCGAGTCGCAGTCCGGCGACGAGTTTTGGTATACGTGCTTCCCCAACGACCTGGCGGCGAAGCTCGACAACTGCGGTAACACCGCCTTCCGCGAGGGTGAAGTAACCCTCGACGGACAGCCGGCCGGCGTCGCACCGATCTATCCGTGGATCTACACGGGCGGCATCGATCCGTACTTGTGGATCCCAATTCCTGGAGTGGAGACGTTGAACTTCAAGCCCTACCGCATCGACCTCACGCCGTTTGCGGCTCAGCTCGACGACGGCAACAAGCACACCATCGCCGTCTCGGTTTTCAACGACGATAACTACTTTGCGGCGAACGCCGCGCTGCTGGTCTACGAAGATCACGGCTCGACGCAAGTGACCGGCGCGCTCGTCGAGAACGGCACCGCGCTCTCGCCCGCGGAGACCGTCGTCGAGCACGTGCACTTCAATAAAGCAGGCGATGCTGCGGGTACGATCAACGTGTCGGCGACGCACCCGGTCAGCCTCAAGGGCTACGTGATTACTTCCAAGGGGCGGGTCACCACGCAGGTCACGCAGAGCGTCTCGTTCTCCAACGTGCAAAAGATCGACGTGACGTCGACTCGAGATCTGCAAAACATAACGCAAACGGGCACGATATCGTCGAAAACGTTAACGACCGCGGCAGGCAAGAGTTACACGACGCAGAGCCTGTGGAACGACCCGCTCAGTCTGCGCTACAACTACGTCGTCGCGTCGGGCAAGGCGACCCAGACGGCCAACGTCGTCCAAGCCAAGAGCGGCAGCGGCCTCAATCAAGTTCCCGGCAAAGCGTCGTCGTGGTCGTCACTCAATACCGTCAGCACGACCGATACGCTGACGATTGTGGGCGGCGGGTTCAGTCCCTCGGACGGCAAGAGTCGCCAGCAATACAAGTCGCAAAACGTCGACGGGCCCTGCTACGAAGAAGCGATAAAATCGCTCAACTACATGATCACGGGTAAAACAACAGGCTGCTGATCGATCCGTAGGCCGCGATTCGCGCCGGCTGGCGCGATGGGGCCTCGCGGCGCGGCAGAGGGAAGCACGAACCGCCTGTGTTGGAATCGTGCCTTACGGAGTCGACGTCGGGGGTGGGTGAGATCAAAGGTCGCGTTAGCCGCCCTAGATAAGGTCGATCATGTGAGCACAGTCAGGAGGTGACGCATCGTTAAGAAACAGATCTGGTTCGTTACTGGCGCGGGCCGCGGTATGGGCGTCGACATCTCGAAGGCTGCTCTGGCCGCGGGCCATGCAGTCGTCGCCACAGGGCGCAACCCTGAGCGAATTAAGTCCGCCCTCGGAATTCGGGATGACCTCCTCGTCGTTGCGCTCGACGTTACAAATGTCCGCGAGGCTAGGGACGCCGCTCGCGCCGCCGTCCAGCGGTTCGGCCGGATCGACGTTCTTGTTAATAACGCGGGTAATTTTTACGCCGGATTCTTTGAGGAGATCGCACCCGAGGAGTTCCGCGCGCAGGTTGAGACCACCATGTTCGGCCCAATGAATGTCACTCGTGCGGTCCTCCCTGTCATGC
>JBEKRW010000248.1:0-4103 GCA_049517595.1 Candidatus Cybelea sp.
TCCCAGCGCGGCTCAACGCGATGTTGTTGCACGACGAGCTCGATTTGAGCCCGATCAGCGCCTTCACGTGGGCGGCGAACTGGGAGCAGCTGGTGCTCTTGCCCGATCTTTGCATCGGCGCGCGCGACGAGGTGGTATCGGTCGTCCTCATCTCGGCGGTGCCACCGCAACAGCTCGACGGCGTGCCGGTTTACGTGTCCGAAGAATCCGCGAGCGGCCGCTACTTGCTGCGCGTAATCCTCGAGCGCCGCTTCGGATTGCGGCCGCGCTACTTTCCCGAGCCCGAACCGTTGCAGCGGGCGCGCTTCGGCGAGCCGACGCTGCTTATCGGCGACTCTGCGATCGACGCGATCGAGCGTTTTCCCGCGGATCGCGTTTACGATCTCGGAAAGCTTTGGCACGAGTGGACGGGACTGCAGACGGTCTTCGCCGTCTGGGCCGCGCGCCGCGACGTCTACGAGCGCGATCCCGCCGCCGTTGCGGCGTGCACGCATGCCCTGACCGACTCGTACACCTGGTCGCGCGCGCACCAGCGCGACGTCGTCGCTCGCGCGCAAGCGATCATCGCACGCCCGGCGGGCTTCTACGAAAACTACTATGGCAAGCTGAACTTCTCGTTTCACGTTGCCGCGCAAAACGGCTTGGCGTCATTCTGTCGCGAGCTGCTCGAAATCGGCGCGATTCCGACGCTGCCCCCTGTCATGCTGAGCTTGTCGAAGCACGCGGAGGCCGCGTATGTCTCTCGATAAGCTGCTCGAACACGCCGCCGGCGGCGGTCGCCTCTCGTTCGACGAGGGCGTTCGCCTTTATAACGAAGCCGATATTCACGAGCTGGGCGCCGCGGCGCACGCTCGGCGCATGGCGATGCACCCGCACGACGTCGTGACCTACGTCGTGGATACGACGATCAACTACACCAACGTCTGCAACGTGCATTGCACGTTTTGTGCCTTCTTTCGGCCGGAGCACCACAAAGAAGGCTACACGATGTCGCACGACGTGGTGCTCGAACGCGTGAAGTTTGCGGCAGACCAAGGCGCGACGCAAATCATGATCCAGGGCGGCGTAAATCCCGAGCTGGGCATGGAGTGGTTTGAAACGCTTTTCGACCGCGTGCGCCGCGAATATCCTCACGTCGACATCCATTCGCTTTCGGTCTCCGAGATTGTCGGGCTGGCCCACGTCGAAGGCATCTCGACGCGCGACGTCCTCGCGCGTCTCAAGGAGGCCGGAATGAAGTCGCTTCCGGGGGCGGGTGCCGAGATTCTAGTGGAACGCGTGCGCAAACGGATCTCCGCGCGCAAGATAAAACCGCACGAGTGGCTGGGCGTGATGCGTGAGGCGCAGCAGCTCGGCATGCCGACGACGGCAACGATGATGTTCGGCTCGATCGAGACGCGCGAGGAGCGCATCGAGCACCTTCACGTGCTGCGCGAGCTGCAAGACGAGACCGGAGGCTTTACCGCCTTTATCCCGTGGTACTACGTGCCGTTCAAGACGCCGCTGCGCGGAAAAGAATCGACCGGCCTCGAGTACCTGCGCGTGCTCGCCATTTCGCGGCTCTACCTCGACAACTTCGCCCACCTGCAGGCTTCCTGGCTGACGCCGGGCTTAAAGATGGGGCAGCTCGCGCTCTTCTACGGCTGCGATGATATGGGCGGAACGATCCTCGAAGAACGCGTCGTGCACGATGCCGGCAGCACCAACGAAGCCACGCGCGACGAACTCGAAAAGCTGATCGTCTCCGCCGGCTTCAAACCCGTCGTCCGCGACACGTATTGGAACTCGGTTCCACCGTCGGCTCTCGCACCTTTATTATCCTAGAGGGTTAAGCTGATCGCATCGAACAATTGCGACTGCTCCCGGCTTAGTCCGGCGCGCCGATTGGGCGCGCTTCCTTAGGGGGTGCCTCATGCGATCTCGGCTCGTTCTACTCGTCGTCCCCTTCGTAGCAGCCTGCGCGTCTCAGGCGGCGACGACCCCTCCGCAAGCGCCGGACGGCGCGCCCGCGCAGTCGGTTCGAGCGGATGTCCGCTTCGGCTTGACTCCGAAGCAGATCGAGTCAGCCGATACGCGACGCGGCAACGGATACTTTCCTCACGCCAAACACAAGGTGACCCTGTTCGTTTCGGACATCGACTCCGACGCTATCCGCCTCTTCCCGGCGAACAAGAAGAATCCGAAGCAGGACGGCACCATTACCACGGGCATCGATTTGCCGGTCAACGTCGCGGTGGATCCCCACGGCATGCTCTACGTCGCCAATAACGGGAACAGCACCGTTACCGAGTATCCCTTCGGTGCGACCAGCCCGAGCGTGACGCTGAGCGGAGGGCAGCTCGTTTATCCCAACGGCATCGCCGTCGACAACAAGGGTACGGTGTACGTGACGAGCGGCGCGACCGTCGGGTCGTGCTACGTGCTGGTTTATCCGAAAGGCACTTCGTCGCCGACCAAGCAGATAAGTGGATTCGATCTTCCGGTTGGTCTTGCGATCGACAAGAGCGGCAATCTCTACGTCGCCGACGCCCTTCAAAATGCCGTTTGGGAAGTACCTAGCGGTTCGACGACGCCGACTAACCTCAACCTGAACGGCTTGGACGATCCGGTCGGCGTCGCGATCGATCCAAGCAATAATCTCTGGGTAACGAACAACACGAACAGCACTGTGCTCGGCTTCCATCTCGGCGACAGCTCGTCGTTTGTCACGATTACGAGCGGGCTGTCCGGGCCCTACTCGATTGCATTCGAGAAAACCGGAACGCTCTTTGTGGGGAACAGCCTCCGCTATCCTGGAGATGTTGCGGGCTACAAAAGCGGCTCGACGACACCATTCGAATCGATTAGCGTTGCGAACCCCGCCGGCCTCGCGGTATACCCCAAACCCAAGGACTAGCGCTACGACCTTGCGAGGGCAATCGTGGCGGCGCCTAGCAGTTCGTCGCTCTCCGAATCGAGCAGCGCAACCAACTGGCCGGCCGAGATGGCTCGCTGCGCGTCGTCGAAACGCAGTTGCAGCAGACCCTCCGGTGATATTGACGCCGTCGCTGGCGCCGGTGTTGCGCGATAGCGGATCATCGCCCGAACCGGGACATCGCCGCCGGCGAAGCGTTCGGGTCGAATCAGGTTTACCTCATCGGCGACCAACTCGTAGGACAGCAACTCATCTTCGCGACCGATGACGATGGTGTTGGTTGCAGCGTCGATGCGCGTTACGTACCGCGCGCCGTCTTTGCTTGCCGGAAGCCGCGCGCGTTGGCCGATCGTATAGTTAACGATGCCATCGTGCTCGCCTAAAACCTCGCCGTTCGCTGCGACCACCGCACCTGAAGCCGCTACCTCAGGACGAAGCGCTCCGACGACTTCACGGTAGTCGCCACCCTCCACGAAGCAGATATCCTGAGACTCGCCCTTGTCGTGCACCGGAAGCCCTAGGCGCCGTGCGTGCTCGCGCGTCGTCAGCTTGTCGAAATCGCCGAGCGGCAACATCAGGCGCTCGAGCTGTGCCGGCGCCAGCTGCGCCAGCGCATACGCCTGATCCTTTGCATGCGGACTGCGAAAGAGATGCGGCCCGTCGTCCCGCCGCTCGACGCGCGCGTAGTGGCCGGTTGCGATATAGCGCGCACCCAGTCGATCGGCGTACTGTGCGAGCGTTCCGAGCTTAACGAAGTTATTACACGAAACGCACGGGTTGGGCGTTCGTCCGGCGACATAATCGCCCACGAAACGCTCGACGACGGTGCGTCGAAACGCTTCTTGGAAATCCAGCACGTAGTGTGGAATTCCCAGTGCCGCCGCGCTCCGGCGGGCGTCGTCGAAATCGCTGCTGCCACAGCAGCTCTTGGCGTGGGCGGGACGCGAGGGCGCATACATCTTCATCGTGATGCCGACCACGTCGTAGCCACTTTCGACCAATAAGCCCGCGGCAACGGCGGAGTCCACACCCCCGCTCATCGCTGCAATTACGCGTTCGCTCGCCATCTAATCGAACAGGATAACATTAAGACGGGGCCAACTCAAACCGGACCGATGAGCGATGCTGGCCCTCCACAACTGGGTGAACGGTTTCGCGCCGCCCGCGAAGCGCGAGGCGCCTCGCTCTC
>JBEKRW010000249.1:0-4073 GCA_049517595.1 Candidatus Cybelea sp.
CGGGGTATTGGTTGGCCTGTATGGCAAAGTGCGAGACGCCGTACACTATGAAATTGGGAATCCGCTCACGGCTTCGAAGATGACGCGTTACCAACTACCTGCTGGTTTGTACGCGCCTTTACGCGTGATCGTTTATGAGAAAGACGACGGCGGTTCGTGCATCGAGTACGACCTCCCGTCGTCGTTGTTCGGTCAGTTTGGCGACGATCGGGTCACGGAGGTCGCCCGCGGACTCGATGTCGCGCTGGGGCGCGCGCTATCGTCTGCGGCCGGTTGAGCCAGATACTCTTCGAGAAGCTCGTACAGGTCTTCCGCAGCGCCGCTGCGACGTAGAGCGTCGGCTTGTTTAGGCGCAAGGCGTTCATAGATTGCTTTCACAGCAAGCTCTCGAGACTCGGCGTCATCCTCCAGAGAATCCGGATTGCTGCCTCGATCGCACGCACCGAGTAGTCGAGCCGCAAGATTAACGTTTCCGGAAGTCGCAGCAAAAAATGCGGCGTACCGCCCTAGAATGGCAATGCCGGTTGTCAGCCAAAGGTCGCGTATATCGACTGCAGCCCCCAGCGCTTCACGAAGCTCGTCTTCGGCGGCTCGCGTGTTGTTGAGAGACAGGTAATAACCCGCAAGATTTCCGGAGACGAGGACGATGAGGTGCTTTGCGTTAGGGTAGCGCTCTAAGCCGGGCTTAGCGTTCTTCAATATATCAATGGCGTTCTCCACGCGTCCCTCACCAAACTCGATCAAGGCAAACAAAACCTGGACGTCGACTTCAAACGGCTCACCTGGAGGAACCTGCAACCGGTCGAGTAACGCCCTGGCACCCCAAAAGTTCTTAAGTAGGATGCGCACATATGCGCCGTGTGAGGCGAAATAAAAGCCTGCACGGGTGCGGCGGCTGCTGGTGCCGAAAAGGGCCTCTCCTCTCGTCAGATGGCTTTCGGCGGCGGCGGCGTCGCCGCGCATGCACTCGGCGGACGCACAGCGCGCATGAACCTCGGCCGCGCGAGCGTCGTGTCCCGCCGCGACCAATAGCGGTATGGCGCGCTCGGAGAGGCTTAACAGTTCAGGGCTAGTGAGGAATCCGGCCAAGGCGTGAATGAGCAGGCCGACGAGCCCGGGCCACTCGCTTTCGTCTAGTCGATCGAGCAGCCCGAACGCAAGGGCACGGAACTCCATCTGGCGGCCCGCTCCGAACCACACATTGCGGAAGCCGATCAGGACTTCGGCAGCAGAGACGAGCGCCGGACCTTGCATAATCGACTCTGCCCAACGAACGGCGAAGCGCACGTTGTCTAACTCGGTGCGCTCATCCGCCAGCAGTTGCGGCGGGGGATCAGAGTCAAGAATAGCGGCCTTTTGCCTGAGCCATTCAAGGGAGCGTTGCATCGCAGTTTCGAGCTCGCCGCTCCGCACCAAAAGCTCCCATGCAAACGCCCTGACGGGTTCCAAGAATCGATACCGAATCGACGTTCCGACGTGCTCGCTATTGATCAATGACTTACTAACGAGTTGCGAGAGCGCTTCGGCAATCATGTCGACCGGAAGCGCTTCATCAGCGCAGGTCTCCTCCGCAGCCTGCAATGTAAAGCCGCCCATAAAGACGCTCAAACGACGGAACAGCACCCGAGCATGGTCGCTCAACAGATCGTAGCTCCATGCTATCGTTGCGGCCATTGTCTGATGTCGGTTCGCAGAATCCCGACGGCCGGGCAGATTGATACCTCCCTTGAGTCGCGAGCGTACAGCTTCGAGTCCAAGGGTTGAAACTCGGGACGCGGCAAGCTCGATTGCGAGGGGGATACCGTCGAGCTCTTTGCAGATCTCCGTAACAACGGCGAGTCGCTGCACATCAGCGTACCATCGCGGATCCGCCGCTCGCGCGCGCGCAACGAACAGATCGGAGGCAGTTCCTGCACTCATCGGCGGAAGGTGAAAGGCCAGTTCTCCGGATAGCCCAAGAGCCTCACGGCTTGTCGCGAGAACGGTAAGAGCGGTACACTGGTAAAGAAGCTTCTCCACATTGAACGCGACCTCGTCGACGACGTGCTCGCAGTTGTCGACAACGAGCAGGACGGTGCGCGGACGAAGATGCTGAACTATCGCCGACAGACCGGATTCACTGTCAGCCGAAACGTTCAGCCGAGCCGCAATCTGTGCCGCAACCTGCGCGCCGTCGCGCACCGGCAGGAGATCAATGAACCACACTTCGTCGTATAGCCCTTCGACGCGCCGCGCCACCTCGATTGCAACCCGCGTCTTGCCAATTCCGCCGGAACCGATGATCGTAAGCAGTCGATGGTCCCGCAAGAGCCCTTCGATTTGGTTCACTTCGTCGCGTGTGATGAACGAAGTCAGCGATCCCGGCAGGTTGGAAACGTCACGCGGCTTGCGTCCGCGCGCACGCGCGGCTGCATCTTCAAACTGCTGGCGCTTCGTTTGCGGCATGTCTAGAGCATCGGCCAGTACCTTGACCGTGTCTCGGTGGGGAGCGCGACGCAAGCCTTGTTCGAGCGAACCGATTGCACTGACACTCAGGCCGGCGCGTTCGGCTAGGTCTTCTTGCGAGTATCCCGCCGCACGACGCTGCTGACGGAGCAGTTCAGAGAATGGCGCCTCGTCCGACATGGCGGAGTGGCTTCGCTGTCTCAGATAGGACGCCTAGTTTTGCCTCCTTTCCCGGTCTTGTGTTATCTACTGCAGAGCCGATACAGCCAAGCGCTCATGGCGGGTGAGCGCCAACGCGCGTCAAGGGCCTATTTCTAGGCCATCGTTGGCCCTGCGGCACGCTTCCGGCTGGAGGCCTTGTCCCTCCCCAACGGCCGAGCGCCCCGGTGACCGATGCCGTGTCCCGTTTTCCGTGGCCCCATGCGCGACGACGTTTGAAGCCGGGGGACTGACCGGTGCCCTGGAAACAAAAATGATGAGGAAGCAAAAATCTACTCGAGAGATTTCCCGCGCGGATTTGTACGATCTTTTTTGGCAGAAGCGGCGGCGACGTCGCTTGCCGACTCTCCGAAAGACTAAACGAGAGGACGAAGCCTTAGCCGATTTGGTAGCGCCAACGGGAATCGAAAGCGATACCGTAGAGCAACCCGAGACAACTGACGACGACCAAAACGAGCAGTTCTGAAGATGATCCCTCTATCCGAGTCGTCGCGCGTTGTCGGCAGTTGCGAGGGGTATGTGGGCCAAATGTGGGCCGTTTTCGCGCGGCCAACGCCTGCATACTAGAGCGCCTGAGGACGTTAGCTTGCGTTCCGCAGCGGTCGTAGACCCGCGCGCACCTCGCTAACGAAGATTTCGCTCTGTTCCCAGGCTGCAAAGTGTCCGCCCTTGGCGGCACGGTTGTAGTATACGAGATTGGGAAACGCTCGCTCGGCCCAGCTTCGCGGCGCTTGATAGTTTTCGCCCGGGAAAACGCTCACGGCCGTAGGTGCGCCAACGTCTGCGGCATTATAGAGACTGAAGGTATTCTCCCAATAGAGACGGCCGGAAGAGACTCCCGTATTCGTCAGCCAGTAAAGAGTGAAGTCGTCGAGCACATCGTCCAACGTCAAGTCGCCGGCGTCGTGCCCGTCGATCGCGCGACCCATTACTGCCGAGACTAAAGCGGCTGCAGGTTGACCGTAACCGTCGCCGTGGTCCAGAAGCCAACTCGCGAGCGCAACGGGCGAATCGGCCAAGCCGTACAGCGTCTGAGGGCGCGTTCCCATTATCGCGGCGTAGGTGCGCCGTTTGGCAAAGAGCAGCGAGAGCTCCTCGTAAGCAATTCGCTCCTCCACAGAGAGGTCCGCAGGTGGCGTACTACCGACCGCGAGCGACTTCGCAATGTCCGGCGGAACCGTGGCGGGAAGGTTCACATGAATACCCTGCAGCTCGGACGGCTTCTGCAACGCCATCACCTCGCAAACGCCCGCGCCCCAGTCGCCCCCCTGAGCGGCGAATCGTCGGTAGCCGAGTCGTTTCATGAGCTTAACCCACGCGCGCGCTATGCGGCTAAGGTTCCAGCCGCCGGTTGTGGGCTTTTCCGAAAGGCCATAACCCGGCATCGAAGGAATCACGAGATGAAAAGC
>JBEKRW010000250.1:0-4044 GCA_049517595.1 Candidatus Cybelea sp.
GTTGCCGGTGCCGAGCCGGCACCTCGGGGCACCGCTGATGTTCATGATAGCCACGACCCCGGCATCGGAGACGGCGACGTCGGCTGGAAACTCGCCGGAGTCGCCAATCGTCATCTTGGGCGCCCCGGTGTAGGGGGGTGCGTACACGAGCACGTTCGAGCTGTTGGTGTTTGCGACGTAAAGGTCGCCGTTTTTGTCGGTTGTGATGCCTTGCGGCTGCGTCAGCCCCGTGATTTGGCCGATGCTCTTCTGGTTCTTACCGGCCTGCGGATAGATGTCGACGACGCCATCCGCCGCGTCAGAAACGAACGTCAGCGGCTTGCCTGCGGCCTTGGGATCCATAAAGCTCGCCGTCGCAACCGGCTCGTGCGAGATCCGCGCGATGTCCGGTGCGAGCAGGCTGTTGTCCGCGCGAGCGGAGGACGACGGAGAGAACTCTGCCGGCGAACTAGCGCCGGAGCACCCGGCTAGGAACGTCAGCGCAGCTGACGCGCCGAGCGCGGCACAGATTGTGCGAAAAATAGCCATAAAGTTGGCCTACCATTTCTGCTCCCTTTGGTTTGCTCCCAGGAAAGTATCGGTCGTCCAACTGGTGAAGCATTCGCACATTGGGGATCGAGGACGAGGCATCAGCAGAAGAAACAAAGGTCTTGAGGGTCGCTTCCAACGAGATTCTAGCCTCGAAATTCTAGCATTCCCTAAGGCGTGCCACAATCGTGGAAACCCCGAGGTCCTCTACCGCCGTACGGATTCGAGAAGTTGGTGACGAGACCGTAGGTTCATTCGGCGTAAGATCGAGGTCATATGACACTCGACCGTTCGCGCCGAGATCGAGAGCCTCTCGCCGATCTCGCGATTCGACAGTCCGAGGATCGCCAGCTGAGCGACGCTTTGCTCCCGTAAAGTCAGCTCAGAGGGGATCGAGGCTGCCGAACCTGC
Organism: Candidatus Cybelea sp.; assembly: GCA_049517595.1. Classification (GTDB taxonomy): domain Bacteria; phylum Vulcanimicrobiota; class Vulcanimicrobiia; order Vulcanimicrobiales; family Vulcanimicrobiaceae; genus Cybelea. Next base: position 940 of record JBEKRW010000250.1, read on the forward strand.
AGATCCGTCGGCCGCGCCGCGAGTGCGATGGGCCGAGGCCCCAAGCAGAGTCGCGGCCAGCTCGTAACTCGTCCATCGGAGTTTTCGAAACAGGGTGGCGGCGGCCGTTGCTTCGCGCATACATGCATCGGGGTCCCCTTCGCGGTCAAAAACGAGGGCGTCGAAATAGTGTAAGTGCGCCGTCGCCACGTCGGCGTTGGGCAGAAGCGTTCGGCTTCGGAGGATCTCGCGTGCACGGCCAAAGTAGCGGTCGTCGCCGAATTGGGCGATCGCAATTGGCAGATCGCAAGCTCCGTCCGCGTTCTTCACGTACTCGAGTGCTTCTGCGAGCAGCTCTCGAGCTTTGGGCAGCCGCCTCACTCGATGGAAGTAGCGGGCGAATGAGGAGGCGACGGGCCCGAGTCGGGGCGGTTCGCCCGACCTAAACGCGAATGTCAGAGCATCCTCATTTGCGCATCGGCTGAGAAGGTATGGGTCGTTGCACTCGATGGCGATCGGTATCCCGATTTCTGCCAAAGCTTCGAGTAAGACGGGCGGAGGGTTTTCGAATATGGCCGCTTGATTGACGTAGGCGTGAGCCAGATGACGGTTACCCTGGTGGCTTAGCACTCGCGCGTATTCAAGGGAAATACAGGCGACGTTCCAGACGAGATTACGATCGCGCGCGGCGCTCAAGGCCTGCAGATACAAGTCGGCAGCGAGTTCGGTGCGGCCGAGCATACTGGCCGCGATAGCATGCGCTTGGAGTGTGCTTGTGTACTCGTACGGATCTTTGCCTTGTTCGGCGTAGTCGAGCGCCTCCGTAAAGCTATCCGAGGCCATTTCGGCGTTGCCGGAAGATGCATACACGAACCCGCACAGACGGTGGTACTTCGAGAGAACTTTGGGATCTGGGGGCAGCGCGCGTACGTCGATGGCGTGGAGGTGTCGCTCAGCTTCATGGTATCGCGACAACAAGTGAAGAACCGTCGCCAACGACAGCCGGGTCGAAAGGATCAACTCTGCGTTATTTGAAGCGGTTGCGAAATCGAGCAGACGTTCGGAAAGTGGTACGATCTCGGCAGTTCGCGAGCTCGACCACAGCGTCCGAATCTGCTGCATGTGCAGCTGGGCGACGCTGGCTGCAGTACCCGTCACGGGCACCGTCGCTTCGAGTGGGATATTGAACCACTCATCGGCGTCGCTCGCGATGCCGCGATGAAAAGCCGTGTGGCCGACCTTAACCGCGAGCCGCGCGTGAGCCGAGACGTCGCCGGCGGAGAGGTCGAAGGCCCGTTGATAGCTCTTCAGAGCTGCGCGATAGTCGCCGTCTGAAGAATAAGAATCACCCAGCGCTTCCAGCGCGGAGACGCCGCGTTCCATCTCGCTCTTCGTCCGCATCGCGCGTCGTCGCCGAACGGTGCGCGCGGAGGCGTCGGCCGAACACTTCGCACAGGTGGATCGACCCGGGGCGACCTCAACGGCGCAGCAGGTGTGACACAGTCCAGCTGCCGCAGCGAGTCGCCGCTGCTCCAGCTTGTACTCGGCCCCGGACCTCGGCACGCCGCGTGTTTGGACAGAGACACGGCGCTACCTCTGTCAAGGGAGGGCAGCCTAGCACTAGCCTATTATTGGAATCGAGCTCGCTACGTTCTAGCGATGCATTCGATCTCGACGCGTGCGCCGCGAGGCAGGGCCGCGACGGCGACCGTCGAGCGCGCGGGTTTGGTCGCGCCGAAGACCTTTTCGTACACGGCGTTGACAGCGGGAAAATCGCTCATGTCGACGAGGTAGATCGTCGTCTTGACGACGTCGGCATACAAGTAGCCGGCGGCGCAGAGAACGGCGCCGATATTCTCGATGACGCGCTCGGCCTGCGAGCCCGCATCGTCGCCAACCAACTCGGCCGTCACGGGATCGAGCGGGATCTGACCGCTGCAATACAGCTCGTTCCCCGCTTGGATCGCTTGGCTATACGGCCCAATCGGCGCGGGTGCATGCTGCGTGAAAATCTGCTCGTGTTTCATGCGTGCTCAAGTGGGGTCATCGTGCCTTTGAATGCCATCGGCGCTTCCACGATGCTGAAGTTTTTCTTGTAGAGCGCGTCGATTGCCTCGAGTTCTGCGGCCGTCAAGGCCGGCGTTTCGGGCGCGGCAGCAAACTCGCGTAGCTGTTCGCTGTCGTAAATGTTCGGCAGGACTGTCATGACGCGCGGCTCGGCCAGAAGCCATTGGATCGCCGCTTGACCGAGCGTGCGATTTGGAAGCTCGAGGAAGCGAAGCTGCCCGACCTTTTCAACTCCGTTGAGCAGCCATTCGCGCGGGCGGTGACGGCGGTGATCCTTCTCGGGAAACGTCGTCTCCGCGGTGTAGTGGCCCTCGAGCATTCCGCTGGAGTGTGGAACGCGTATCATATAACCGGTGGGCGCGCCGGCATCGGCAGCCGCGCGGATCTGCTCGTCGCCGGGAAACTGCTCGAGGATGTTCCAGATGATCTGCATCGTCGCGACGTCGCGGCGACGGACCGCTTCGACGCCCTCGCCAAGCCAACCGATGGCCGGCCCGAGCGCGACGCCGTACATACGAATCTTGCCCTCCTGTTTGAACGATTCGAGCAGATCCCATAGCGCGTCGTCGTCGATCTGCGCCATTCGCGCGTTGTGCATCTGATAGACGTCGATGTAGTCGGTCTGCAGGCGGCGCAGCGACGCCTCGAGCGCGTTGCGTACGAAGGCAGGCGAAAAGTCTTGCGGCAGCTCGAACTGCCCGCGCCGCGCCTGGCCGGCATCGGAAAAATCGTACCCAAACTTGGTCGCATAGACGACGCGATCCCGCCGGTCGCCCAACGCTTTGGCGAGCTGGTCTTCGCTGCGGCCGTTGCCGTAGGTATCGGCGGCGTCGAACAGCGTGACGCCGAGATCGTAGGCTTCGCGCAGCATCGCAACGGCCTCGTCGTCGCTCTTTTCTCCCCACCATCCGGTCGAGGTCGTCCAGAGGCCGAAGCCAACCTCGCTGACGGTCACGTCGCTGTTCGGATAGGTCCGATATTTCATTCCAGGGCCTTCTCCGTCTGATGCGCCAACACCCCATGGAATGGACGACGACGCACTGCGAGAGGGGCTCGAAC
>JBEKRW010000251.1:0-4042 GCA_049517595.1 Candidatus Cybelea sp.
GACGGTGCCGGCAACCGATATGCCTTGATAGCCGAACTTGTTCAGACTGAGCGTATAGGTATCGGGAGTGAGCGCGAGCAGGACGAATCGACCTCCGGCATCGGTCGTCGCAGTTGCGCTCTGCGACGGCGATACCGCCTTCACGCTTACTCCGGCCAAAGGCACTCCGGTGTTATCGCGGACGATGCCGGTTACGTTTCCGGTGACCCCTGCCAGTGCCCATGTTTCCTGGAACAGGAAGGCGACCAGAAGCAGAACGGCGACGCTCGTAAACCGGCGCGTTCGTTGCTGTTTCATTTTTTGCGTACTTCCCTCTGTCGTAGCTCGAAGTTGCGCGCGTGAGTTCACGCGCTACATCGACCTTGGGACATCCTGGGAGTGCGACCTTTTGATGATCGTTGAGCAACGCTCGCATCGCGGACCTTTCGCTTCAACGATCTTCAAGAAGTTCAAGTAATCTCAAAAATGGAAGCCGCCGCACGCTCCGGAGTTTTGGAGTTTCCTAAAGACGGCGCGCTAAAAGCCGCGTATTCTGTTACTCATGGCGGTATCGCCGATGGAGCGACAAGTCTTGCGGCTCTTGCACCGGGCTCGGAATCCCGGCGCGCTGGCGGCAATGTCGATTCCGGTTGGCGCGCTCGAGCAAATCGTCAACGACGCGCTCGCTGGCGATGACGCGAGAACGGAAAGGTTGCGCCGCGCAATCTTCGACGCCGATTTTAAGCGCACCGCGACAAATGCCGAGCTGGCGCGACAAAGCGGCGTCTCCCTGCGCCATTTCCAACGCTGGAGGGCCGAGGCGGTTACCTCGATCGCCCAATACGCTGCGGGTCCGTTAGCAGCGATCCAAGCTCCGCGGCCGCCGCGAAGCGGTCCGTGCTGGCGTTTCCGGCGTGAGGTCGCCGCGTTTCTTGCTGCCCGCGACCGCGGCAATGCCTTGGAAATGCGCTGCGTCGCAACGAACCTGCTGCGCTTGGCCGCAGACGCCGAGACGCAAGCGCTTGCCGGGGCGTATCTCAGCGATGCAAACCGGCGCCTCGGCATAACCGAAGAGAGAGTCGCGCTCGACCTTGCGGTTCCGCGGGTACGCGGTTCTCGCTGCTGGAGGCGGATCGCGCGGGAGGTCGAGCGCGCGCGCTGGCTCGTGCTGCGAGGCGCGATCGTGCCGGCGCAAGCCCTGCTGTCGCCGGCCTGGCAACGTTGCGAGCTGCGCGGCTTCCGAGGCTTGGCCGCGCGCTGCGCCGCCGTGCTCTGCGCGACCGCGGAGGCTCGCGCCGCGTTTGCCGAGGCGCGGTTGTGGAGGGCACGAGCGATCGAGCGTCTTCTGCCTACTCAAGACCGTCTCTTGGCTGCCGGTCTCTTCCTTCACCCGGCCTCCGGCGCGGGCCGCTTCGCGGATGAGACGCTCTCGGGCGTGCTTTACGAGCGTTTGTGCGTGATCGTGCCGCAGCTCCTAGGCGACGGCGAACCGCAGCGCACTTCCGTCACCGAGTTACTGGCCGAGCTGCTCGACGCGCGGCTCTCGCCGGGCGCGATTGCATCGGTTGCGCGATGCGATTCGGCTTTCGCGCATTATATCGAAAGAAATGTGGAGCCCGTCGCCGAGATGCTGGCGCTGGTGCTGACGGCGTTGACGGGGACCTCGTTCGATGCCGCTTTCGGCGTTCTGAGTCGCGCGCTGGCAAACTGTGCCTCCAAACTGCGCCCCGCGGTGCCGCGTGCGATCGCAATTGCGGTTCCAAAGTCACATTCGGCGCCTATCGATCATTTGAAGTTTGATGATCAACGGTCAGGCAGGGTCGATCTCGCCGGTCTACACGTTCGGTTCCTTCCGTTTCGATCCGACACGGGGGCTGCTCACGCACGGCGCCGCGGTGACCCCGCTTCCGGACCGCCTGGCGCAGTTGCTGGTCCTGCTCATTCACGCTAACGGCGACGTCATAGACAAGGAGACGATCGCGACGCGAATCTGGCCGGATACCGCGGTCAGCGATGGAAATCTCTCACAACATATGTATATGCTGCGCCAACTGCTCGACGAACGCGCGACCGACCGCAGCTACCTGATGACCGTGCGCGGGAAAGGATATCGTTTCGTCGCGCCGGTCAGCATCGTTGCTCCCGTCCTGGCAGAGACCGCGCTGCATGCGGCTGAAGATTCCGCAGATCGCCTCTTCAACGGTGCGCCCGAAGCTTTCCACCATTACTGCCGCGGCTCGTACCTGCTGGAAAAGCGAACGGCGAGCGCGTTGACGGCGGCGGCCGAGCAGTTCGAAGCGGTCCTGCGCGTCCACCGGGATCACGTACCGGCGCTCATTGGGCTTTCGCGCGCGCACGCGCTCCTAGCACAGTATTGGTATGCTTCGGGCTCGTATTCGTTTCCGAAGGCCAAAGCCGCAATCGTTCGGGCGCTCGAGCTCGATCCGTCATCGGCCGAAGCCCGAGCCACGCTCGCGCTGATCCTGCTCTTCTGCGATTGGAACTGGTTTGAGGCCGAGCGGGAAATCGAGACGGCCGTTCGGCTGAATCCGACGTCGACGTTGGTCTACATGAACGCTGCATGGTTTTATATGTGCAAAGGGTCCGGCGACAAGCCGGTGCGCGAGATGCAGCGCGCCCTGCTCGTCGAGCCGTCGTCGGGTGCCTTGCAGCTCTTTCTCGCCCGAATCTTCCTTCACACCGGCCAGTACCGGCGCGCAATCGGTGCCTTCTCCAACTTGATCGAAAGCGGCGCGGACTTCGCGATCGCGCGGCGTCACCGCGCTCAAGCGTTCATTCTCAACGGACAGCCGGCCGAAGCGATCGCCGATTTAGCCCTCTTGCCGCACGATCGCGCCGAAGACGTCGCGCTGCGCTTGCCGCTGCTCGGCCGCGCGTACGCGGACTGCGGCGACACCGAGCGCGCCGAAAGCATCTATCAAACGCTGCTCGAGATGGCGCGCACGGAGTTCGTCGTGGGCTTCAATCTCGCGACGGTCGCGGTCGGGCTCGGACGGCTCGAAGAAGCATTGGACCATCTCGAGCGCGCTTTGAAGGCGCGCGAGCCCGCGCTCATCATGCTGCGCAGCCTGCCGTGGTTTGAGCCGATCGCCCAGCGCTCGCGGTTCAAAGTGATGCTGCGCGCGATTTGGCCGGACTACTCTCGAACCGGAACCGGGTAGACGGCGGGGCTGCGAAGCCCGGTAGCATCGACGCTGCGAACCCCGAGAATATAATCGTCTTTGGAGATTGGAACGGTAGCTTCGACGACGTCGCCGGTGTTGTGAGCCCCTTGCCATTGCGGCGCATCGGTGGTTCGCCAGACGATCTCGTAGGACACGGCATCCGCAGCGCGCGTCCAACGCAACGTTGAGTCGTATCCGAGCCGCGCCGTCACCAGGCGAACGACCCCAGGCGGGGCCGGCCCCAGCGCCAGCGTTGCCAGTGCGGCAACGTTGGCTTGCGTCGCGCGTTTCAAATACTCCGGATCGATATATTGCGGAAGGTCGCCGTACTGCACTCCATCTTTCATGCGAACGTCTTGGTGCTGATGGGTGAAGTTTTCGTGCGGTTCGACAAAACGTACGGCGGCTGAGTATCCCACCGATTGGAACGACTCCTGATCGCCGCCGCGCAGGAAGCGGTCGGAGCGAAAGATTTGCCGCACGGTGAAGTTTGGAACGTAGACCGGCACGATCTCTGCGATGAAGCGCGAGAGCTCGCGCGACGGCGAGTCGTTCTCGCTGCCGACGACGTTGACGCGGTCGATCTCGGTTCCGGCCGGCAGCGCTTCGCTGAAGACGCGAATCACGCCGGCCTCGGAGCTTCCGTCGCCGCCAATGGAGTTTCCGATGATGTCGTTATTGAGCACCGCGAGCACCGGCGCGTGCGCGGCCGCCAGCTCGTGCGCGTAGTGGTTGCTGCCCCATAGGCCCAGTTCTTCCCCGTCGAAACACGCAAAGACGATCGTGCCGTGAAAGTGCGTCGCGGCCATCACGCGCGCGGCTTCCAATACCGCGGCGACGCTGGAACCGTTGTCGTCGGCGCCCGGCGCGATGCCGGC